>NZ_AP027306.1:0-182500 GCF_059738765.1 Sphingobium sp. RC1 | reverse complement strand
CCACGTTAATATTCGTGGGCCTGGAGGTGTGTGACGGATGGCGTAAATGGTCTGGCCTTATTGGATTGGTCCAGGCTGTGAAGTTGTCCCAGGAAATAGCCCCTCCGTATAGACCGTACCCTAAACCGACACAGGTGGAATGGTAGAGTATACCAAGGCGTTTGAGAGAAGTATCCTGAAGGAACTCGGCAAATTGCCTCCGTACCTTCGGAAGAAGGAGGCCCCACATCAAGGCAACTTTTTGTGGGGGGCACAGGCCAGGGGGTAGCGACTGTTTAGCAAAAACACAGGGCTCTGCTAAGTCGGCTTCAAGACGACGTATAGGGCCTGACGCCTGCCCGGTGCCTGAAGGTTAAGAGGAGGAGTGCAAGCTCTGAATTGAAGCCCAGGTAAACGGCGGCCGTAACTATAACGGTCCTAAGGTAGCGAAATTCCTTGTCGGGTAAGTTCCGACCTGCACGAATGGCGTAACGACTTCCCCACTGTCTCCAGGATATGCTCAGCGAAATTGAATTCTCCGTGAAGATGCGGAGTACCCGCGGTTAGACGGAAAGACCCCGTGCACCTTTACTGCAGCTTCAGAGTGGCATTAGGAAAGAACTGTGTAGCATAGGTGGGAGGCTTTGAAGCGATGACGCCAGTTGTCGTGGAGCCATAGGTGAAATACCACCCTGTTGTTTTCTGATGTCTAACCTCGCACCGTTATCCGGTGCAGGGACCCTCTGTGGCGGGTAGTTTGACTGGGGCGGTCGCCTCCTAAAGAGTAACGGAGGCGCGCGATGGTGGGCTCAGGACGGTTGGAAACCGTCTGTTAGAGTGCAATGGCATAAGCCCGCCTGACTGCGAGACTGACAAGTCGAGCAGAGACGAAAGTCGGTCATAGTGATCCGGTGGTCCCTCGTGGAAGGGCCATCGCTCAACGGATAAAAGGTACGCCGGGGATAACAGGCTGATGATTCCCAAGAGCTCATATCGACGGAATCGTTTGGCACCTCGATGTCGGCTCATCACATCCTGGGGCTGGAGCAGGTCCCAAGGGTTTGGCTGTTCGCCAATTAAAGTGGTACGTGAGCTGGGTTCAGAACGTCGCGAGACAGTTTGGTCCCTATCTGCCGTGGGCGTCGAAATTTGAGAGGAGTTGACCCTAGTACGAGAGGACCGGGTTGAACATACCTCTGGTGTACCTGTCGTCCTGCCAAGGGCGCAGCAGGGTAGCTATGTATGGACGGGATAACCGCTGAAAGCATCTAAGCGGGAAGCCTCCCTCAAGATAAGATTTCTTCGAGCGGTCGTAGACCACGACCTTGATAGGCCGGATGTAGAAGTGTGGTAACATATGGAGCTAACCGGTCCTAATTGCTCTGATCGCGCCTGAGAGTCCCACCATCAATGACAATGCTGGAAACAGCGTCAGCGTGGCGGTGATGACCTCAAGCCAGATAACAAATAGACTTACCAATAGTGCACGGCATCGATTAACAACCCAAAGCGCAAGCTTCATTGCTTGGTGACCATAGCGTCTGTGACCCACCCGATCCCATCCCGAACTCGGCCGTGAAACCAGTCTGCGCCGATGGTACTGTGGCTCAAGCCCCGGAAGAGTAGGGCGTCGCCAGGCATTGAAGCTTGCGCTTTAGGAAATAAAACCCATCACATGTCTCACAAAAGGGCGGCCCATAAAGCCGCCCTTTTGCCTTTGGTGACGCGGGATGGAGCAGCCCGGTAGCTCGTCAGGCTCATAACCTGAAGGTCGCAGGTTCAAATCCTGCTCCCGCAACCAAACGACATCAAACGCCCCCCGGAGAAACATCCCCGGGGGGCTTCGTCGTTCTGGGCAAACTTGATCAGCCTGCCGAGTGACGCCTCAACCTCGGCCCCCACCACGTACTCCGTCGACGTGGATCGTCACGATGTCGAGCAGGCTACGGAGGGTGTTGGCCGAATCCTGACGGATCGCTGGGTTGGACTTGTAATGGTTTTGTGCCGGTCACCTGAGAGTTTAAGGCTCGTTCAAGGAGACCGACGAGATGATCAAGCATAGCGAAGAGTTCAAGCAGGAGGCGGTGCGGATTGCGCTGACCAGCGGGTTGCCGCGCGAACGTGTTGCGTCGGATTTAGGGATCGGCAAGTCGACCCTGAACAAATGGGTGTCGCACTATCGTCCATCTGACCTGGTGGCATCGCCGCAGGCAGATCTGGCGCGGGAGAATGAACGGCTTCGCCTGGAGAACCGTGTACTCCGGGAGGAGAGGGAAGTGCTAAAAAAGGCAACTCAGTTCTTCGCGAGCCAAAAGCCGTGAGGTTCGCCTTTGTGCATAGCTGGCGGCATCGCTGGCCGGTGGAGTTGATGTGCCGTGTCCTGCAGGTCAGTGAACGCGGCTATCGTTCCTGGCGTTCGCGTCCGATCAGTCATCGGGAGCGGACGGACATGAAGGTGCTGGCCCATATTCGGGAGCAATATAGCCTGAGCCTTGGCAGCTATGGTCGCCCGAGGATGACGATGGAACTCAAAGAGGCCGGCCTGGATGTCGGAGAGCGCCGCGTTGGCCGTCTCATGCGGATCAATGGGATTAAGCCGGTCCGCACGCGCAAGCACAAGGTTACGACGGACAGCCACCATCGCCTGGGCGTTGCGGCGAACTGGCTGGACGGCGACTTTGCCGCCGATGCGCCCAACCGCAAATGGGCGGGTGACATCACTTATGTCTGGGCGTCGGAAGGCTGGCTCTATCTCGCCGTCATCCTCGATCTGCATAGCCGCCGCGTCGTGGGCTGGGCGGTCAGCGACAGGATGAAGAAGGATCTGGCGATCCGAGCGCTGGATATGGCTGTACGCCTGCGCCAGCCACCTGAGGGCTGCCTTTTCCATTCGGATCGCGGCAGCCAAGGCGGATTCAACCGGTCGTCGCAACACCGGCTTCATACTGTGCGACCAGGAACTGGTCGAGGACTTCTGCGGGGGTTCTCCAGCCAAGCGTTTTCCGTGGACGCGTGTTCAGCGCGTGAGCAACGGCGTCGAGATCGCCTATGGAGTGCCGGCTAAGGTCGGTGCCCTTAGGGAAGTACTGTCGTAGCAAGCCGTTGGTATTCTCATTCGATCCGCGTTGCCACGGGCTTTGCGGGTCGCAGAAGTAGATTTCCAAGCCGCTGTCGATCTTGAGCTTTGCGTGCTGGGCCATCTCTGCTCCCTGGTCCCAAGTCAGCGATTGCCGGAGCTTCTCCGGTAGTTCGCGCATGGATTGGACGATGGCTTTGCGGACAGCTTCTGCCCCATGGCCGGCCAGCGGTTGGCGGTTCCTGATGCCTTGTCCATGTTGATATCCGTCCTCTCGCGGCAAATGCAGCAGCATGGTGAATCTGGAACTTCGTTCGACCAGGGTGCCGATCGCCGAGCTATGCAGTCCGAGGATGAGATCGCCTTCCCAATGCCCGGGAACTGCCCGATCCTCGACTTCCGCAGGACGCTCGCTGATCATGATGGCGTCACCGATGAAGGATTTTCCGCGCCCTCGTGCGCGTTCACGCGGCGTTCGTAGAGCCCGACCCGAGCGCAGACATGCCGTCAACTCCTGACGCAAGGCGCCTCGCCCCTGAATATAGAGGGACTGATAGATGGCCTCATGACTGATGCGCATGGCGGGATCCTCAGGGTAATCAATCCGTAGCCGATGAGCGATCTGCTCGGGGCTCCAGGCCACCGACCATCGTCGACTTTGTCGATGTACCGCACGGCGCTTCTTCCATATCACCTGCGGCCCGGCAAAGCCGATACCATCAGCATCCGTGATCTGACCGGTAAGGCGTTCTTCCACGTACATGCGCAATGCCGGATTGCTGGCCAGCTTCCCGGGGCGCGGGCGACGGCCGGCGCGGTGAGCGTGCCACTGTGCGGCGATCGGGCGATATTCCAGATTGCCGCCACGCGTGGCGGCATTGCGCCGCACTTCGCGCGAGATAGTACTGGCTGAACGTCCAAGTTTGCGGGCAATGGCGCGGATCCCGAAACCTCGCGCAAGTTCGAGAGCAATTTCCTCTCGCTCCTGGAAGCTCAGAAATCGACCACTGAGTGCTGGCGCCGATGGCGCCAAATGTGTTGGCGGCATACCTCCCGAACTCCGAAACCAACGTGGCCCCAGCGGTGTCGAAATACCGGCATCCGCAGCAGCATCTTCACTGCTACGCCCTCGAGCGATCGCTTGCCAGAAGCGGAAATGGTGCTCACGCTGCCAGGCAGGTGGGCGCCCCGGGGAGCGCAACCTCTCTCGGGTGCAGCGTTCTGATGCTCGACGGCCTGCCATGTTCACAACCTCCAATTTCTTGGTGTTGCGACGACCGGTTGAATCCGCCCAATATTGCTCCTATGATTATCAGAAGAAGCTGCAGGCCTATGGCCTGCGTCCATCAATGAGCGGCAAGGGCAACTGCTACGACAACTCCGCCGTCGAGACCTTCTTCAAATCCCTGAAGGCGGAAATGATCTGGCGGCAGAACTGGCCAACCCGGCGACAGGCGGAAGCTGCCATCTTCCAGTACATCAACGGCTTCTACAACTCCCGGCGACGCCATTCATTTCTGGGCGGCATCAGCCCGCTCGCGTTCGAGGCCAAGGTGGCATAATGAGATAAGTGACCGGCACAAAACCGTTACATCTGTGGACGCCCCTTCGGACGCAAGCGGAAAATTGGGTTCGGCGCGTAGTCGGATGCTGCCATCTGTCCGGCCTCATTATGCAGGATGTACTGCGGGCCTGTATGGGAGTCCGCGGGTCAAATCCAAATCAAGTCCGCGTGCTTTGTGCACATTGTAACGGTCTGGTTTTTTGACCCCGTCTCGCCGACTGTTGTGCCATACCCTCCTTCGACCGACTGCGTCTTCCGACGACCTCTTGTGACTTTGGCGGCGCTATACCGCCATTATCACCGGAGCTTTGTAATCCTCTTCCTTCATGAGCAGTGCCCAAACGATCCGCGCTGTCTTATTCGCCTGGGCCACGGTCACCAGCATACGCGGCTTTCGAGCCAGCATTCGAGCAAGCCACGAACCTTCAGTCGCACCTCGTTTGCTGGCCTGACGCACAACAGCACTGCTGCCAATGATCAGCAATCGCCGCAGTGTGCGCTCGCCCATCTTGGACGTCCGCCCCAGCTTGGTTTTTCCGCCTGTAGATTTCTGCAGGGGCGTAAGGCCAAGCCAGGCGGCAAAGTCACGCCCCCGTTTGAATGTCGCTGCAGCAGGTGCGAGTGCTGCGATCGCTGTCGCAGCTATCGGTCCAACGCCGGGGATGGTCATCAGCCGACGAGCGACTTCATCTTCGCGGGCTCGCCGCGCGATTTCCTTGTCGAGTTCCGCTATCCGGTGATCAAACTCCTCAAGTATGCCGAGCATGACGCGGAACATCTCTCGCGCAGCCGACGGTAGCGACGCAGTGACCGCATCATCGATCAGCTCGCTAAGCTGCGCTACCCAGCTCGGCCCTTTCGGAGCAACCCAGCCATACTCAGCCATGTGCCCCCTAATCGCATTGATCGCTTGCGTGCGTTGCCGGACAAGTAGATCGCGGGTTCGGAACACCAATGCCGAGGCTTGCTGCTCCTCGCTCTTCACCGTCACAAACCGCATGTTCGGGCGCTGCGCAGCCTCGCAAATGGCCTCGGCATCAGTGGCATCGTTCTTTTGTCGCTTTACGAACGGCTTCACGTAGGCTGGCGCAATCAACCGAACATCATGTCCCATACGCACCAGCTCCCGAGCCCAATGATGTGCCCCGCCGCAAGCTTCCAGCGCCACCAGGCACTTTGGCTGAGCAGCAAAGAACGACAGCACTTTACCACGCGTAACCCGTCGACTGAAAACCTGAAGCCCGTTCGAATCGGCCCCGTGCGCATGAAACACATTCTTTGCGATATCCAAACCGATCGTGCTAATCTCCGACATGGACGCCTCCTCAAGTGGTGTTCAACACCTCCACTATGGCACATCGATGCCGTCGGGGGGCGTCCACCCCATCAAGTCCAGTGAGTTCAACATGGGTCACTTCTCAGTGGAAATTTATGCCCTGCCTGGGTCACTTCTCAGCGGCAATCAACATCCAGGCACCGATCCCGCGGCAGCGGGTTCGTACAAGTCGGCGGGAGCTGACATCGATGCGCTGAGTCAGGTAGGTCAGCTCTCCAGTCGGGATCGCTCCGAAGCTAACCGAGCGCAAAGTCCCCGCCCCTGCCGATAGCTGCCTGTCACGCATACGCTTTAGTGGCAACCCTCTCTTGCCCACATGCGGTTTGCGACTCATAGCCCGCGCATGAGCGAAGCGTTGGCAGACACGATGTTGGCGGTGATCGAACGTGCGCCGGAATGGATCCGGCATGACCTTGTCGCCAAGGATCGTGCGATCCGCACCCGGGCCGGGGCTCGCTCGTGGCATGGCCGCCCGTGAAACGGGTTCGGCCCGCGAAATCAATCAACAGCACCATTCATCTGATCATAGAAGCTGCCAAGCGCGGCGCTGTCCAGCTTCGCAAACCCATTTGCTGAGGCTGCCTTGAACAGTTGAAAAGCCAAAGAGCCGGCGGGCTGAAACGACGCGGTCACGTCACCCAGCGCGGCTGCGATGCCGAGATCCTTGACCATCAGTTGCATGCGAAAACCGCCGTCCAACTGTCCCTCGAGATATCTGAGCGCATGAGCGTCCAGAACACCACTTCTGGCCGATCCAGTTGAAAGCGCATCGCGCATGACGGCCGGATCGACCCCATTACCGCGCGCAAGAGCCATCGCCTCATAGACGCCCATCATGGTGACCGAGATCATCAACTGATTACAAGCCTTCACCACCTGCCCTGCAGAAGGCCCGCCCACATGGGAAATCGCCTTCCCCATGGCCTTCAGCACCGACATCGCTCGTTCCACGTCTTCGTCGCTGCCACCGCAAACAATCGCTAGAGACGCACTTTCCGCACCTTTGACGCCGCCGGAGACGGGAGCATCGACAATCGTCGCGCCAGCGTCGGCTAGGACCTCGGCAATCTCGAGGACATCCGAGGGTGCGATTGTAGAACAGTCGATCAGAAGTCCACCGCTCCAGCCATCAGCGGCGATCCCCACCTCGCCGGTGATCAACGTCCGTAACGCCTTGCCATCGGGGACGCACGTCACAATGATTTCCGCCGCTGCCGCCACATCGCGCGGACTTTCGCAGATGAACGCACCCAACGCTTGCAAGCGATCCGCCTTCTCCGCCGAAGAGGTCGTAACGGCCAGCTGGAAGCCTGCCGAAATCAAGTTTTTGGCCATGGGTAGCCCCATCGCTCCCAATCCGATGAAGCCTATCTTGGCGCTCATGTTTCCCTCTTCCTTCTGTGCTACGGCGCTCTAAAATAACCAATAATCAGGCCCAGGGCGCCGCTTGCTTCTCATCGAAAATCTTCAGGCCTGTTTCTTCCGCCTTAGCTCGAACCAGATCGACGATGTGCCGTCCGATCGGCAGAGCGGAGGTTGCGGCAGGTGATGGCGCGTTGCAGACATGCAGCACGCGATCGGTCTGTTCGATCACGAAGTCGTGGATCAATTCTCCGCGAGGAGTAATCGCCTGCGCGCGTATTCCTGCCGGATAGGGTTCCAGGTCAGCCAAAGTCAGTTGGGGACAGTATTTCTGGCAAAGCGCCAGATAGCGGCGACGGAAGAGCGAATTTCCCATTTCGCTCAGACCGGACGAGATATTTGCGCCAATCAGTTTCCAAAAGCCGGCATTGCCCACCATGTCTCCGACATCGCGCAGATTGACCGAGCCCTTCGGATAGCCTTCGCGGGCAAAGCCCAGTACCGCATTGGGACCCACGGTGATGCTGCCATCGATCATGGGAGTCAGATGAACTCCGAGAAATGGGAGCGCCGGGTCGGGGATCGGATAGATCAGATGTGTGACGATATCGTTCTTCTCTCTCGGCAAGCGGAAATATTCGCCGCGGAAAGGCACCATCGCAAAGGAAGGCTTGCGTCCGCTGGACCGCACTATGCGATCGGCCTGCACACCGGCGCAGGCGACGACGCATCTGGCATCGATGGCCCCCTCCGAATGACGCAATTCTACGCTACCGGCGTTTTCCGTGATTTTCTCAATGGCGATACCGAAGCGCGCCTCGCCTCCAGCATGAACGAATAACTCCAGCAGCTTCCGGCATATGCCGGGATAATCGGTAATGGCAGTAGACGGCACGCGAATGGCACGAAGGCCAGTGATCTCGGGCTCAAGCGTCTTCAGCTCTTCCGGGCCGATTATCTCATGAGCGATGCCGTTCGCGTTACAACGCTCGTGCAGGCCCTCGATCCGATCATTTTCGAGTTGGTTAGTCGCAACGAGCAGCTTGCCGCATTCGCGAAGGCGAATATCATATGTATTGCAGAACCATTTCGTCGCCTGGGCACCTTCCTTGCACATGCGCGCCTTTGCGCTTCCCGCTGCATAATAGACACCGGCATGCACGACGCCGCTATTATGTCCGGTCTGATGCATCGCTGGCTGCGCTTCTTTTTCCACCACCAGAATTTTGGCGTCGGGAGCAGCATTCTTCAGCTGCCACGCAGTAGAAAGACCGACAATCCCTGCGCCGATGACCACGAAGTCATATGTCATTTCAGCTGCGTCCTACATCTGTCCGAACATGGGGCGGCCCGCGACGGGCAGTTCCGCCACCAGAATATTATTGGCCATCGAATTGGTGATGAAGAGTGACCGGTTACCCGGACCTCCATAAGCCAGATTGGTGACAGCAAGGGTATCGGTGCAGCTGTCAATTCTGGCAATCGGCAGACCCAACGGCGAGTAGAGCCATACCGCGCCTCGCCAGATATGCGCGATCGACAGGTTGCCATCGACATCCATGGCCACGCCATCAGGGCCAGTGCCGCCTTCAAGTTGGCAGAACATGCCTACCCGGTGCACCGAACTATCCGGTCGAATGGGAACGCGCCAGACCGCATTCATGCGCGTCACCGCAAGATATAATAGTGTTTCCTCCGGATTCATCACCAATCCGTTCGGACTGGGGATATTGTTGAGAAGACAGGTCAGGTTGCCCTTCGTGTCGAGCTTCCAGAGTTGTCCTGTAGGATCATGCAATCCGGTCTCACCTTGATCCGTAAAATACAGGTCCCCGTCCGAAGAGAAGAAAAGGTCGTTCAGCCCTTTGTAGTTGGTCAGTCTTTCAACAGGTACATAAGGAGAAACCTTCCCGCTGACGGGGTCGATCTCCACCAATCCGAGATCGCGGTCGGCGACAAAAATCCTGCCATCCTTATGTATCTTAAGCCCATTGGGACGACCGGGATAGTCTGCGACCAACGTCCAGTCCCCGCTGGGCGAAATGCGGAAAATACGCCCATGCGCAACATCGACGACATAAAGATTACCGTCACGGTCGAAGGAAGGTCCTTCGAGAAACGAGGGAACCGGTTTTCCATCAATCATCATGTCGCGCGAGAATTTCGTTTCCTCAAATTTGAGGAAGTCTTCAGGCATTGTAGTGAAAATTCTGGTCTGAACTATTTCATAGCCACTCATTTGATCACCTGTATTCGACGGTAGCGCTCCAGCTGTTCAGGAAGCCCATGTGGTTTCTGTGCTGCGCCAGGGCGAGAAATGCGGAGCGAGATATCCAAGGCTCGCTTGGCCCCATGTTAAACTTTGCCCATTATATCGGGGACACCGCGGCCCCTCGACGGGCCCAGCAGACTTCGCCAGCGACAGGCCAATCATCCGCCCCGATATAGTTGTTCGATCATAAGGCGGAATCCCAACGCTCGAAATGCAAGAACAGATAAGTTAACGATCTCACCTAACATGTGAAAAGATTCGATCAATCAGCCAAATATACGATATGGTCATATTCACTTCAAAAAGTTCTCTTGAAAACTTTCATGAAGTTACAACTTCTCAACAACTTGTTGATGCATGGTCGCTGCAATGCGGAATCATCGACCACGGCATTTGACGGCCCGTTAGTTGGCGGTAACAAGAATTTTGTCAACGGAAAAATCTCACCTCGCTGTTAACACGGGGGAGGTTCCGACGGCACACCCATTTGAGGCCACCGCCATACAAAGCTGCTTGTGAAGGGCTAATAATCCCTGGGTTTCCGGGATGCTGACATCGTCTTGGACAGAACCTCGATAAACCGTTGGGCCAGCATGCCCGGCTCATCAAAGGCAGAGAAGACAACGCACGGCGTAAGCAGGATCTCCTCTCTAAGCGGCCGGTAAACTATATTGGGCCAGTAGTCGTTTGCTGCAGTAAACTCGTCGATGATGGCTGGCCCGAGCCCGGCTTCGACCAGACTGCAAGCAGCCTCGGTCTGCAGAACGGTAGTGTGGACCATGAAATCAACATTGGCCTTCTCGAACGCCCTTCGAATCAACTGACCGAAGCTCACGCCTGCGCGGTGCATGACCAAGGGATGTTCAGACAAGTCCCGCAATCCGATTTCCTGCTTGTCGCACAAGGAATGCCCGGCGGGAACAGCGCAGATCATCCGCCCGGTGGCCAGCTTGGTGCAGGTGAGGTTGGGAAGCTCTATCGGCATGATCGAAATGGCCACGTCGGCCTTTCGCGTCAGAACTTCCGGGGGAATGTCGAGAATCAACTTCGTATACAGTTCGAAGGTCGCCATCGGCATGCGATGGGAAAGTTCAGCTATTGCTCGTGGTACTATGCTGAGGCTGAGCGAGGGGCTCGCGCATACTGACAAGCGGCCGGTTTGCCCGCTTGCAAGCCCTTCGGCGAACTCGTCGATTTTCATCGCCTGATGATAAAATTCCTTGACCGGGCCATACAGCTTTTCACCCTCGCTGGTCGGAACGAGCCGCCCCTTTTTGCGATGAAACAGCTTCAATTTCAGAAGGTCTTCGGTGTGGGCGATAATTCGGCTGATCGCGGGTTG
Source organism: Sphingobium sp. RC1 (assembly GCF_059738765.1). Taxonomy (NCBI): domain Bacteria; kingdom Pseudomonadati; phylum Pseudomonadota; class Alphaproteobacteria; order Sphingomonadales; family Sphingobiaceae; genus Sphingobium; species Sphingobium sp. RC1. The sequence goes on along the minus strand of NZ_AP027306.1, from coordinate 171,569 downwards.
CGACACGTTCAGAAGCCGCGCCGCATCACTCACCGACCCCGTCAGCATCACCGCGTGGAACACCTCAATCTGTCGCAAACGTAATTTCATAATCCTCTGCTCCCAGTCCGCATCTGGTCGGCTTCGAAGCCGCTGAAGTGCCGCCGCGCCCTTCAATCCCATTACCTCATGTTATAGATAATATAAATATTTGCATTATCATTTCCTGTGTTGGCCCGCTTATCCTCGCTGGAATTCGCTGAAAGTGCGACGGACAGAAGAAGGATAGGATCTGGAATGAAATTGGGCCTTATCGGCATGGGCAATATGGGCATCCATTTCGGGGCCAACCTGCTTGCGGCCAAGGTTGATCTGACGGTCTTCGATGTCAACGAGCAAGCTGTGGCCCGAATGGGCGAAAAAGGCGCCAAGATCGCGCAAAGTCCCATGGATCTTGCCCGCCAGGCAGACGTGATCCTGCTCTGCCTGCCAACTCCCGCGATCGTGGAGAAGGTTGTTTGTGGCGAGGAGGGGATTTTGGCCGGTGACGGTCAAGCATCAGTCATCGTTGACCTATCTACAACGGGTCCCGAGGTAACCGAGCGCGTTGCTGCAAGGTGCAGGGAGCAGGGAATCTCCTATATCGGCGCGCCTGTCAGTGGCGGTACTACGGGCGCGGAAAAGGGAACACTGACGATCATGGCCTCGGGTGATCGGGCGGCATTCGACAAGGCCCGGCCAACGCTCGACATCATCGGCGGAAAAATCTTCTACCTGGGCGAAGCTCCGCAATTTGGTCAGTATATGAAGCTGATCAACAACACGCTTTCGGCAGTTGCGGCGGTCGCATCTTTCGAGGGTTTGGTTCTGGGAGCGAAGGCAGGGTTGGACCCGGCTCAGATGCTCGATGTCATCAATGTATCGAGCGGACGGAATTCGGCTACTCTCGAAAAAATCCCGCAGTGCGTTCTGAAACGCAACTTCCCGATGCGCTTTGCCACTGACCTTCTGCACAAGGACGTCAAGCTATGTCTCGATCAGGCTGAGCGCCTGGGCGCGATGATGTTCATGGGGCCGTCGGCCAAGCAATTTCTGTCTTTTGCAGTTTCTCAGGGCGATGGTCCCAAGGATTACGGACATCTGATCAAGCATTTCGAAGGCTGGGCAGGAGTTCAGTTCGGTAGCGAGACAATTTGAAGCCGGGACAAGACCCGGAGCTATAGAAGGATTTAAACATGTCGCTGATCAACGTGCGCAAAAAGAGCGTAGTTCTTGATATAATTTACCATGAAAATGGTCCTGCGCCGGAGACGCCACTGCTCACCGCCGCTGCTTATGCGGTGGTCGCAAACCCGTTTGCAGGCCGCTACGAAGAAAATCTGAAAGATTTCATGACCGAGGCGCGGGCGCTTGGCGAGGAGTTGACCCAAGACCTCGTCAAGGCGATCGGCGGCGCTGAGAAAGTGCAGGCGTTTGGCAAGGGCGCGATCGTCGGCGTGAATGGCGAGCTTGAGCATGGCGCCATCTGGCATGAGGCAGGCGGCTGGCCTTTGCGTAAAGCGGTGGACGGCAAAGCCATCGTTCCGGCTGCCAAAGTAGTGGCGAGCGCGGGGTATCGCTTGCCGGTTCCGCTGTTCCACATCGATGCGAGCTTCGTGCGCAGCCACTTCAATACCGTTGAGATTGGCGCCATTGATGCCCCACGGCCGAATGAGCTGCTGTTCGGCCTTGTCGTTGCGACTGGCGGCCGCATCCATGACCGGCTGGGCGGATTGCGTCCGGAGGAAATCAGCGTCCACGACGGTCAGCGCTAAGGCTTAGCTAAATTTGGCGGGTCGGATCATCCATATTGCGACTGTCCGGGGATAATCGATCTCCGGACAGCAATTATAAGACCAAGTTATTAGGAGATTATACTGTGAGCTCTCACGATAGTTTGGATCGCTCGCAATATACGATGACGATGGCCGATTATGCGCAAGGCATTGCCGCGCGGCTGAAGTTCTTGATCGAGACCGATCCGCAAGTCGCAGCGGCGATGCCGGACCCTGCGATCAACACCGCCAAGCGTGTCAGTGGTCTTGGCTTTGCCCAGATCGTGGCGACCTGCATGGAAGGCTATGCCGATCGGTCGGCGCTGGCCGAGCGCGCGGTGGAGCTGAAGGTTGATCCCGCGACCGGGCGCACCACGCGGGAGATTCAGAAGCATTTTAACACCTCCAGCTACGGCACGCTCTGGGAGCGGGCGCGGCAGCTGGCGGCTTTCTGGCAGGGCGATGCCGCGCAGGCGCTGAAGGCGGACGATTTCCTGTGCATCCTGGCCTTTGGCAGCGTCGATTTCGTGACGGTGGATCTGGCCGGGATCCATAATGGGGCCGTGCTTGTTCCGCTCCAGGCCAATGGCGCGTTCCAGCAGTCGCTGGCCATCTTCAACGAAGTGGCGCCAAGCTGGCTGGCAGTCAGCCTTGAATATGTAGAGACAGCGGCTCAATTGGTCATCCAGGGCCACCGTCCGCGCGGCGTGCTGCTGTTCGATTATCATCCGGAAGTCGATGAGGAGCGCGAGCGATATGAGGCTGCGCAGGCAAAGCTTACCGACGCGGGGTTGCCGCACCTGCTGGTCACGCTCGACACTGCCCTCGCCAAGGGCAGCGCGATGCCGCCCGCGCCGCTGTTCGACAAGGCGGACGGCGATCGCCTCTGCACCATCTACTATACGTCGGGAAGCACCGGCCTGCCCAAAGGCGCGATGCTGCCAGAGCGGATGATCAAGCAGCTCTGGCTGGTCGATTCTCCCATGCCGATGATCAACCTCATCTACATGCCGATGAACCACACGTCCGGCCGCAGCATCGTCTTTTCGCTGCTCGGGCTTGGCGGCACCGGCTATTTCACGGGCAAGAAGGACCTGTCCGAACTGTTTGACGACATGCGCATCTGCCGACCAAGCTATATGATGCTGGTGCCGCGCGTGTGCGAGATGATCTACCAGCAATATCAGGTAGCGCTTGAGCGGCGATCCGTGCCGGATGCGGACCTGGAGGCGGTCAAGGCCGAGTTGCTGCGGGAGACGCGCGATGTCCTTCTGGGCGGCCGGTTGCTCGTTGCGTCCTTCGCCTCGGCTCCGCTGGCGCCTGAAGTGCTACAGTTCATGGAAGAATGCCTGGGCTACAAGCTGGGCAATAATTATGGCGCGACGGAAGTCGCCGCCGTGCTGGCCGACAACCGCATCGTTCGTCCGCCGATCATCGACTATAAGTTGGATGACGTGCCGGAACTTGGATATTTCAAGACAGACAAGCCCTATCCGCGCGGCGAGCTGCGCATCAAGACGTCGAGCATCATGCTGGGCTACTACAAGCGCCCGGACGTCACTGCCTCAGTATTCGATGAAGACGGCTATTACAAGACCGGCGACATCATGCAGGAAATCGCGCCTGACCATCTGGTCTATGTCGATCGCCGCAACAATGTCCTGAAGCTCGCCCAGGGCGAGTTCGTCGCCATCGCCCGGCTCGAAGCGATCTTCACCAATGGCGATCCACTGATCCGCCAAGTCTATCTCTACGGCACCAGCGAGCGCGCCTTCCTGGTCGGCGTGTTCGTGCCCAATGCGGACACAGTCCAGCAGATGGGCATCGCCAATGACCCGGTCGCGATCAAGGACGCGCTGCGTGAAGCGATCCAGAACATCGCGCGCACAGAACAGCTCCACCCCTATGAAGTGCCGCGCGACTTCATCGTCGAGCATGAGCCCTTCAGCGCAGAAAATGGCCTGCTGGCGGGCATCGGCAAATATCAGCGGCCCAAGTTCAAGGAACGCTACACCGCCGCGCTGGAAGCCATTTACGAGCGTATCGCGGCAAGTCAGCAGGATGAGCTGGAGGCGCTGCGGCGCGAGGGCAAGGAACTTCCAGTGCTCGAAGCCGTCGCCCGCGCCGTCAAGGCGACACTCGGATTGGAGGATGTCGATCTTTCCAAGCGATTGAGCTTCTCTGATCTGGGGGGCGACTCCCTCTCGGCCGTATCCTGCTCGCTGTTGCTCGAAGATATTTACGGCATCGACGTGCCGGTGTCGGTCATCAACAGTCCTGCCGGAAGCATGCAGGATGTCGCCCGGTTTATCGAACGGGGGCGCAGCGGCGATGCCAAGGGCGCGACCTTCGCTTCGGTACATGGGGCGGGGGCGAAGGAGATCCGCGCGAGCGACCTGACGGTGGATCGCTTCATCGATAGCGCGGTTCTGGATGCAGCGCGCGACGCCTTGCCTCCCGCGATGGAGGTGCGGACGGTGTTCCTCACCGGGGCGAACGGCTTTCTGGGGCGGTTCCTCTGCCTTGAATGGCTCGAGCGCATGGCGGCCGTAGGTGGCAAGCTCATCTGCATCGCCCGTGGCCGCGATGCCGCGGCGGCGCGGCAGCGCATCGCGGAGGTGTTCGAAAGCGATCCGCAGCTCAAAGCCCGCTTCGACGAACTCGGCGGCAAGCATCTGGAAGTATTGGCAGGCGATCTGGGCGAACCGCAGCTTGGCCTTTCCGATGCCGATTGGCAGCGTCTGGCGCAGGATGTGGACCTGATCGCCCATCCCGGCGCGCTGGTGAACCATGTGCTTTCCTATCAGCAGATGTTCGGACCCAATGTCGCTGGCACGGCGGAGATCATCCGCTTGGGCATCACGCATCGGCTGAAACCCATCAATAATGTGTCGACCGTAGCAGCGGCGCATGTGCCGGGCGGCGCGATGATCGACGAAGATGCCGACGTGCGTGTGGCTTCCCCGGTCCGGCCGCTGTCGAGCGAAGGCTATGCCGATGGCTATGCCAACAGCAAATGGGCGGCCGAGGTTCTGCTGCGCGACGCCCATGACCGCTTCGGCCTGCCGGTCGCGACCTTCCGGTCGGACATGATCCTGGCGCACAGCCGCTACGAAGGGCAGCTCAATGTCCCTGACATGTTCACCCGACTGCTGATGAGCATCGTGGCGACGGGGCTGGCGCCTCGGACATTCTACAGCGGCACGGCCAAGCCCCATTATCCGGGGCTGCCGGTGGACTTCACGGCGCAGGCCATCGCGGCCCTGGGTGCCAGGGCGACCAGCGGCTGCCGCACCTATCATGTCATCAATTCGCATGATGACGGCATTTCGCTGGACAGCTTCGTCGATTGGATCGATGCGGCGGGGTATCCGGTGCAGCGAATCGAGGACTATGCCGACTGGCTCGAACGCTTCGGCACGGCCCTGCGCGCGCTGCCCGAAGAACAACGCCAGCATAGCTCGCTGCCGCTGCTGCACCAGCTCCATTATCAGGTGCCCGCAGAGTTCGGCACATCCGTTTCCTCGTCCCGCTTCCGCGCAGACGTGGTCGCGCATGAGGTAGGCGCGGCGAAGGACGTCCCGCACCTGTCACGCAACCTTATCGGCAAATATCTGGCTGACCTTTCCGGTCTCGGCCTCATCCAAGGACAATAGACAAAGCCATGACCAACTTGACCAAAGGCTATGCGGCGCAAGGCGCGGACACGGATCTGGCGCCCTTCTCCTTCACGCGCCGGGATCTGCGTGCCGACGACGTGGCGATTGATATCCTCTATTGTGGCGTGTGCCATTCCGATCTGCACCACGCCCGCAACCACTCTGGCTACACCAGCTATCCGACCGTTCCGGGCCATGAGATCGTCGGCCGTGTGACGTCCGTGGGCAGCAGCGTCAGCAAGTTCCAGCCCGGCGATATGGTGGGGGTTGGCTGCTATGTGGACAGCTGCCAGAAGTGCAAGCCCTGCCATGCGGGCGAAGAGCCCTATTGCGTGGAATATGCCACCCCCACCTACGGGTTCATGGACCGGCATGACGGCATGCCTTCCCATGGCGGCTATTCCGAAAATATCATCGTGTCGGAAAAGTTCACGGTACGTGTCCCCGACGGGCTGGATCCGAAGGCCGCCGCGCCATTGCTGTGCGCGGGCATCACCACCTACTCGCCATTGCGCCACTGGAAGGTCGGGCCGGGGCACAAGGTTGCCGTCATAGGTCTTGGCGGTCTGGGTCATATGGGGCTGAAGTTCGCCAAGGCGATGGGCGCTGAAGTGACGCTGTTCACACGCAGCCCCGACAAAGAGGAAGAAGCACGCCGCCTGGGCGCTGACCATGTCGTGCTTTCCACCGACGAGGCGCAGATGGCGGCGGCGGCTAACAGCTTCGACTATATCCTCGACACTGTTCCCAACGCGCATGACGTCAATCCCTATGTCGCTACCCTCGCGTGGAACGGGACGCTCATCCTCCTGGGATTGCTCGGCGCGATCGATCCGCCGCTTCACAATGTGCCGCTGATGATGGGCCGAAGGTCGGTCGCCAGCTCCAATGTCGGCGGCATCGCCGAAACGCAGGAGATGCTCGATTTCTGCGCGGCCCATGGCATCAGCTGCGACATCGAACTGATCGATATCCAGGACATCAACCACGCCTATGACCGAATGGAAAAGGGCGACGTCCGCTATCGCTTTGTCATAAATAACGCATCGTTACGAAAATAATGTGGCACGACATCTAGTTGATCTATTCTAAGTTTAATGAAGTCATTTTTACAATAATCAATAATAAATGACTGATCTTTTATAACAGGGAGAAGTATGCATGAATAGTTGTCTCATTCGCACGTTGATGAGCGGAGCCGCTTTGGTGAGTTGGACCAGCGTAGCGCTTGCTGAAACATCGCCTTCGGCGACCCCAGTCGGTGAGCAGGCTCCCCAAACTTCGACCCCAGGGACGGGCCTCTCGGAGATCGTCGTCACTGCGCGCAGGCGGGCGGAGCGACTGCAATCGGTTCCGATTTCCGCCAGCGCCTTCGATGCCAATTCGCTCACCCAGCGGAATATCTCGAACACTCAGGACCTACTTGGGCAAGTCCCCTCGCTCGTAGTCGGCGGATCAGGACAGCAGCGCAGCACCGAAAACATCACCATCCGTGGCCAGGGTGCGACCTTCAATGCGGCCCCGGGCGTGGTGCTGTACTCGGCCGAAGTTCCGCTCATCGCCGACCAGCGCAACAATGCGCAAAATGGTGGCGGCCTCAACTATTATGACCTCGCCAGCCTGCAGGTTTTGCGCGGACCGCAGGGCACTCTGTTCGGCCGTAACACGACCGGCGGCGCCGTGCTGTTCGAGCCGCAGCGTCCTACCGACCGGTTCGAGGGCTACGGTCAGATCCAATATGGCAATTATGACTCGATCGAAGCGCGCGGCGCGCTCAACGTGCCGATCGTCGAAGACACGCTGCTGCTGCGCGTCGCTGGCATGTATCAGAAGCGCGACGGCTTCACGCACGAGATCACCACGAATACCGACCTCGATAATCGCAACCGCTACTCCTTCCGCGCAGGTCTGACCTGGCGACTGGCGCCGGGTATCGAGAATTTCCTGCTCGCGACCGTGGCTCGCGTCCAGGAGCATGGCACGGGCACGGTGCTCAACGCCGTTCCGTCTGGTTCCAATCCCCAGACGGGTACGCCCTACAGCACCTATCTGCAGCAGCAGATCGATCGCGGTATCCGCTCGGTAGAACTAAGCCCCATCCTGTTTAGCGAGCGGACGCGCTACTTCTCCCTGACGGACATCTTCTCGGCAGAGCTTACGGACAATCTGACCTTCCGCAATGTGGCCAATTTCCAGCGCCTGAAAAACAGCGCACCCTTCGATGGCGACGCCATTCCCGACGATCACCGCTTGCCCATATCCACAAATGGCGGGGGCTCGATCGGCGCGCAGGAAATCGATCCGGGCGGGCTTCCAAGCTACAACTACTACACCGATGTTCGGCAATATTCCTTCGAGCCCCAGCTTCAGGGCAAGGTGGCAGGAGACGCGCTCAACTTCACCCTGGGTGCTTATTATGAGAGCGTCAAACCACTCGGCTTGCAGCTTGTTGCCCCCTATAACCTGACCCGAAGAGGCCAGAGGTCGACAAGCCAGGCGCTCTATGCGCAGGGAACGCTGTCCTTCGGCAGCTTCTCGGACAGCCTTGAGGGGCTGCGGCTGACCGCTGGCTATCGCTATACATGGGACAGCCTGACGGCCTTCTCCAACTTCGGCCTGCCCGGTGCCCCGGTCATCACAGAGCGCGCCAAGTTCAAGGCGCCGAACTGGACGATCGGCCTCGATTACAATGTCATGCAGAATATCCTGCTCTACGGCAAGGTCAGCCGCGGGTATAAGACGGGCGGCATCGGGACGGCGACGCCAGCACCCGAACTGCGCGCCTTCCAGCCCGAATTCGTCACCTCCTATGAAGGTGGCATAAAGGCGGACTGGCATCTGGGCGGCATCCCCATCCGGACCAATCTGGATTATTATTACACTGCCTACCGGGATCTGCAGAGGACCGGAGGGACGGCGTATATCTATAATGGTCAGCAGGTCTTCGGCGCGCAGACCAGCAATGCGGGCCGGGCGCATATCCAGGGTTTTGAATTTGAAGGCGAGATACGCCCAGCCCAGTGGCTTACCTTGTCAGGCACCTATTCGCGCACAATGGCCAAATATGACGAATATAATGCTCCGTCCCTGTTCCCTGACGGCATTCCTGCCTTTGGCCTGCCCCCCGGTTTTGATTGCGGCGTCGGCGTTCCGTTCAATGGCGCCACTGGCCAGTGCGTCCTGAAGGATATCCCGTTCCAGTTCACGCCGAAGAACCAGTTCAGCGTGACGGGTAGGGTCGATCTCCCCTTGGATGAGTCGATCGGCAAGGTCAGCATTACGGCTACCTACGCCTATATCGACGCCCAATATACCTCGCCAGCCAAGGCACCGATCGATGAGCCCTTCGCCTATATCGGTGGCAACTGCCCCCGCCTGCAGTCAGGTCCCTATGCCGGTTCTGTCCAGTGCGGACCGGGTAATGGCTATGGCTTGCTGAGCGTGAACCTGCAGTGGCAGAATGTCGCAGGATCGAACTTCGACCTCGGCGCTTTCGCCACCAACCTGACCAATGAGAAATACATAGTCAGCAGTAACGGCGTCTCATACCAGAGCGGTTTCAACTCCTACATTTACGGCGAACCAAGAATGTACGGGATTTCGGTTCGGTATCGTTTTGGCAGCTGAATGAGCGGGCGCCATCACGCTCTTAGAGGCGTGATGGCGCTACTCTAATAATGAAGACAGTGGAGAGGTCGTGAGCATTTGGTCAAGCAGATGATAAGATCGGGAAATGAACAATGACAGCATTGGCGGGAAAAAGAGCTATTATAACGGGCGCTGCGCGGGGCATCGGCGCCGCGATCGCAGAACGTTTCACGGCCGAAGGAGCTTTGGTCCTTCTCGCGGATCGTGATGATGCCGTGCACGCCGTTGCTGCAGGACTTGGGCAACTGTCCGCTATCACCGATGTTGCGAAAAAGGCGGACATTGATGCTCTGTTTGCTCAGGCGGACGCGGCTTGGGGTGGCTTGGACATCCTCGTGAACAATGCCGGAATTATTCATAAGGCCGAACTTGAGGATATCACCGAGGAAGCTTTCGACCGGGTGATGATGGTCAATGTGAAAGCCGCGTTTCTTGCGACACAGCATGCCGCCAAGCTCATGGAGGGCGGCGGATCGATCATCAACATGTCGTCGATTAACGCCGAACTCGCCATACCCAATCAGATACCTTACGCGGTGTCGAAAGGCGCTATCAAGCAGCTTACAAACGTGGCGGCGATCGCGCTTGCACCGCGCGGTATCCGCGTCAACGCGATCGGTCCGGGCACGATCCTTACCGATATGGCCCAAGCTATTATGGAAGACCGGGGAACAAAGCATACCATCCTCAGCCGTACGCCGATGGGACGACTGGGCACCACCGCTGAGATCGCGAATGTTGCAACATTCCTGGCGAGCGATCAGTCCTCTTACATTACCGGTCAGACAATCTACGCCGACGGCGGCAGGCAGGGTTTAAACTACACCGTGCCCGTATTGGAAGACATGTAACCGCCGATGGAAAAGCTCAACAAATCGGTTGAAAACCGACGCCGCTTATAGGGCATGCCGATTTGGGCCAATCGAACCAAAAATCAGTTTTAAGACTTGGAAAGATGAAGATAATGGGCAACTCCGCCACGAATGCCAAGAACGATATTGCAGCGCATCTGCACCCTTTCACCAATCTGGCGACGCACCCGGACACTGGGCCGCTGACCATCGCGCGTGGCGACGGCATTTTTGTGGTAGACGATCACGGCAATCGATACATCGAAGCAGTTTCGGCACTGTGGTCCGCTACACTGGGGTTCAGCAATGCGCGGCTCGCCAAGGCCGGTTACGACGCCTTGCAACAACTGCCCACCTACCATACTTTTGGCGGGCGGTCGAACCCCGCGGCCACTGCGCTCGCTCATAAATTGCTGTCGATCGCACCGGTGCCAATGTCGAAGGTGTTCTTTGCAAATAGCGGATCGGAAGCGAATGACACTGCGGTAAAGCTGGTCTGGTATTATCACAATGCCATCGGCAAGCCTGAAAAGAAGAAGATCATCGCGCGCCACAATGCTTATCACGGCGTCACCGTGGCGTCCGCCAGCCTGTGCGGCCTCGTCAACAACCACCGCGATTTTGATCTGCCGATCGACGGAATACTGCACACGGACTGCCCGCACTATTTCCGCTACGCCGAACCGGGCGAAAGTGAAGAGGACTTCGCCACCCGCCTCGCCGACAACTTGGAACAGATGATCCTGAAGGAAGGGCCTGAAACGGTCGGCGCATTCATTGCTGAACCAATCATGGGCGCGGGTGGAGCTATCATTCCGCCAGCCACCTATTTTGATAAAGTGCAAAAGGTGCTGTCCAAATATGAGGTGCTGTTCATCGTGGACGAAGTCGTGTGCGCCTATGGGCGCACTGGTCAGATGTACGGTTCGGATACTTACGGCCTGAAGCCGGACATTCTGACCACTGCGAAGGGACTGTCGTCAGGTTATGCGCCGATCTCCGCAGTGATGATCAATGAAAAGGTATATGCGGCCGTAGCAGCCAACAGCGGCAACATCGGCATATTCGGGCATGGTTTCACCTATTCGGGCCATCCAGTAAGTTCTGCCATCGCGCTGGAAACGCTGAACATTTATGAAGAGGAAAATATTCTCGGCCATGTGCAGGCTCTGGCGCCGAAGCTTCAGGCCGCCATACGCAGCTATGAGGGGCGGAAATATGTCGGTGAAGTCCGCGGCGTGGGCTTCGTCGGCGCCATCGAGCTATATGCCGATCCCGCGGCCCGTGTAGCCTTTGATCCTGCCGTCAAGGCTGGCCCTCGCCTTGCCGAAATTGCGATGAAGCAGGGGCTTATCGTCCGGGCATTGGGGGGAGATACCATTGTTTTCTGCCCGCCGCTCATCATCACATCTGAGGAGCTGGATGAGCTTTTCGCGCGGTTCGCCCGCGCTATGGATCTGTTCGAGCAAAGTTTCTCGTAACAGAATCTAGACGACGAGCCTCTGCGGCAAGCCGCAGAGGCACTTGTCGAGCACATGCTCGCGCCATGCCGCATTCGAAGAAGGGCCTGAACACATGACCGGTAATATTGGCGCAGATAGATCGGGCATCGGGTGGCGCGGGCGCCGGAAAAGCATGCTCATTCGTGCCACGCTTGCGCAAAATATAGGCACAGGATGTGCTTTCGCCGGCCTGGGCCTCAGCGTCTTGGCGCTGCAGCAGCGGTATGACGCGTCGCTGGGCTCAGCCGCTCTCGGCTTATCGATCACCGTGCTTTCCATGATGGGCCTCGGCCCGCTGATTGCCGGGCTGATCGCTCGCTTTGGCATTCGATCAGTGATGTCCGCTGGAGTTCTGATATCTTCCGCTGGATACGTGGCGTTGGCCTACGCCGCTTCGCTGCCTCTGGCCCTGATGGCATGCGCCCTCCTAATTGGGCCGGGCGGTGCGCTGTTCGCTGTTCTTCCGCCTGCGATCCTGGCGAGTGGCTGGTATCCCGAGGCACGGGGCAAGGCGATGGGGATCGTCTATCTTCCAATCCTGGCGACAATCCTGCCCCTGCTCGGTGTAACCATCATTCAGCGTTATGGCTTGCCAAGCTTTTACCTGACACTTGCGACGACACATTTGCTCTTGCTTCCACTGATGCTCGGCGTGGTCGAAGCTTCAACGGAACCCGCACATTCGCAAGACCTGACGGAAGACAACGCAAGCGGCGCAACGCAAGGGATTTTCCACGATCGGATTTTCTGGCTGATCGCGCTTGGTAATGGCATCTTGAACGGAGCAGCCATCGTGGGCTCGGCCCATATGCTGCCGATTGTCACGGGATATGGCGCATCCATGCAGACCGGAGCGGCACTCCTTACTGTCTCGAACGGCATGAGTATTCTCGGCTCTCTTATCGCGGGCTATGCCTGCGATCGTATCGGCGCTGCCAAAACGCTTGGATTGGTTGCGCTGGGCTTCGCGCTGGCGTGGTCCTTGATTGCGATCACGGGATGGCTCCCTGTCTTGGCAGTTTCGGCCATCCTCATCGGCACATGCGGCGCCGCCGTTTTCCCGCCGGTAAGCGCGCTGACAGTCCAGGTTTTCGGCATGAAGGCACTGCCAAAAGTACTCGGACTGTTGAGTATGTTCGCGCTTCCATTCACATTCTCGATGGCGCCTGCCGCGGGGCAGCTGCACGACATGTTCGGCGGCTACCGGCCGGTGTTCATCGGGATGATCCTCGTGTGTCTAACAGCAGCCGCAGCATATATATGGATAAATTGGCAACTTGCCCGACGCGGCAAGGGCGCTCCAACCATGCCGCACGCCGATCCGCTGCCATCGGGACCGGTCTGAAGCGGTTCCGTAATGATCAACAGTGTTTGATGCCGGGCAAAATGATCAACATCCTATATCAGCCCTGATTTGGTTTCAGTGAGAGGAAAATCCATGAGCAATACGTCCCTACATTATGTCAAGCTTCTGGTTAGAGACGCAGAGGCACTAGCTCCATTTTATGCCAGTGTGTTCGGGATGAAGGAGATACGTCGTATCTTTGAACCCGAGCACATCCGTCCGCACCTGGAGATATTCATGTCTTCGGGTACGACAGAACAACTTTGCCTGCTGCAATATCTGAATAAGCCCGCGCCCACGCCAGGCGAAGTAAGGGTTGCCTTCACGGTTAAAAATGTGGACGCCGCTGTGGCTGCTGCACTAGCAGGAGGGGGCAGCATAGTCCTGCCAGCCGAGACGCTCGAAGAGCATAATTTCCGCTGGGCAACAATCGCTGACCCCGAAGGTCATGTTCTCGAGCTCATGCAATTCGGCCTCTGATCTGGGCATAAGAAGACACAGGGGCATGATCGTGAGAGCGTGCGCATGTGATACGGGCAATCTCATACAAAACCTGCCCCCTGTTCTTTAGAAAATTGATCATGATGAGGGTCAATATATGAACAAGACTGCCTTATACTATTTCAAACTGGTCGTGCGCGATTCAGAGTCTTTGGCACGCTTTTATAAAGACGTGTTTGGCATGAAGGAGGTTCGACGTTTCGATGCACTGGCAACCGATGACCCTCATTTGGAGATTTTCTTATCTGCAGGAGAGAATGATAATCAAATTGCTCTGCTGCACTATGTGAACAAACCTGCTCCAACGCCCGGCGAAGCAGTGATTGCTTTCATGGTTGAAGATGTGGACGCGGTCGTGGCGGCCGCAGAGGCCGTGGGCGGCAAAAGCACCAGAGCAGCCGAAACACTGGAAGAATATAAATTCCGCTATGCTATGATCGCCGATCCAGAAGGTCACAACATCGAGATCATGCAATCTGTTGCCTGATCCGAGTGCAGGAAGAAGCGGGTCGGTGTGAGACAGACTTTATCCGTACGAGAAATGGCCTGATTGTCTGAACGAGGATAGATGGCGGGCAGCGCGACGGATAGTTTGACGCAGCCTTTTTAGCTGTGGTTTGGGGGGCAGACTGCTGGCTCAGATCGCTTCCTCGCATCGACGGGCTCAGCGCCCGTCAAGTCCTCCTCACAGTTCTGACGATTGCGGCAGCTCGGCGCTTAAGTACAAAGAATTGGAGTAAGCTCGATGAGCAATTCGAGAGAGTCGGTTGAAGTATCACCTGAAGCTTTGGCGGAGAAATACCGCATTGAGCGCGAAAAGCGTTTGCGGCCTGATGGTCCTGATCAGTATCTCGATCTGAGCGGCGCGTTTCAGGACCTCGATAGAGACCCCAATGCCGATCCAAGCTTCACCCGCCCTGCGGTCATGGAGGAGACCGACGTCGCGATCGTCGGCGGCGGCTTTGGGGGAATGCTGGCTGCGGCACGCCTGCGGCAGCAGGGCATCGGAGATTTTCGCATCGTCGAAAAAGGCGGCGACTTCGGCGGCACCTGGTACTGGAACCGCTATCCGGGGGCGGCATGCGACATCGAAAGCTATGTCTACCTGCCGCTGCTTGAGGAAACCGGCTACGTTCCGACGGAGAAATACACCAAGGCGCCCGAGATCTTCGCCTATTGCCAAAGGCTCGCCAGCCATTTCGATCTGTACGACCGCGCCTTGTTCCAGACCGTGGTTTCAGAGGTACGTTGGGATGAAGGGTCCGCTCGCTGGCTCGTCAAAACCAACCGGGACGACGTACTGAAGGCGCGTTTCCTCATCATCGCCGGCGGCGCGATGTTCAAGGCCAAGCTCCCCGGCATCCCAGGCATCGAAACATTCAAGGGGCATAGCTTCCACACCAGTCGCTGGAATTATGATTATACTGGTGGCGGTCCATACGAACCCATGGATCGACTGGCGGACAAGCGCGTCGGCATCATCGGTACCGGCGCGACGGCGGTGCAGGCGGTGCCGCCTCTCGCACGGGACGCCAAGCATCTTTACGTCTTCCAGCGCACCCCCTCGGCAGTGGGCGTCAGGGCCAATCGCCCAACCGATCCCGAATGGGCAAAGTCGCTTCAACCCGGTTGGCAGCAGCGCCGGATGGAAAATTTTACCTCCATCGTTTCTGGCGAACAAGTGCAAGAGGATTTGGTCGGCGACGGTTGGACGGAGATTTTCGGCAGCGCCAGCAACCCCGGCTCCACTCCCGAAGAGCGCCAAATGGCTGACTTCGCCAATATGGAGACGGTGCGGTCGCGCATCGATCATATCGTACGCGATCCAGCTACGGCAGATGCGCTTAAGCCATGGTATTACACCATGTGCAAGCGCCCTTGCTTCCATGACGAATATCTCGACAGCTTCAATCGGCCAAATGTCACGCTGGTCGATACAGGCGGCAAAGGTGTAGAACGGATCACCGAGAATAGCGTCGTCGTCGATGGGGTCGACTATCCTGTCGACTGCCTGGTCTACGCTTCGGGCTTCGAGGTAACGACCGGTTACACGCGCAGGCTCGGATTCGAGCTTTATGGCCGGGATGGTCAGGCGTTGACCGAAGCCTGGCAGGAAGGCGCCGCGACAATCCACGGCATCTATGCTCGCGGGTTTCCAAACCTCCTCATGTTCAGCCTGATACAGGGCGGCACCGCTGCCAACTATCTCCACGTCACCGACGAGGTTGCGGTCCAAACCGTCTATGTCATCAAGCAGATGATCGACATGGAAGGGCGGACGTTCGAGCCGACTGAGGAAGGGCAGCAGCACTGGCTCAATATACTCTTCACGCATTTGATGGCGAACGCGAAATCCGTCAACGAGTGCACGCCGGGCTTCTACAATAATGAAGGTCAGTTGGGAGATCCCCGCATGGCGCGCAACGCCGCGTTCACGGGAGGCACGATGCAGTATATCAAGACGCTCAAAGCCTGGCGTGAGAAAGGTGGGCTGGAAGGGCTGGAAATATCGAAGAATTAGCGGGAGCTGGAACCGTCGATCAGATCGCTCGAATATGGGACGCGCGCCTTCCCAACTATCAACTACGTGGAAGAATAGCGATTTTGGTGGTCACGCTCGTGAAGGGGGCTATGGCGTGATCTGAAACCAGGACCGATTTTACAATGAATGCGACGAAAGCTGCCCCCGCTCTACCCACTTCTGAAACCACGGCTTTCGGCATAATCGCGGCGATCAGCGCCTGCCATCTGATCAATGATATGTTGCAGTCGCTGCTGCCCGCCATTTATCCGAACCTGAAGGCGGAGTTGGGGCTTTCGTTCAGCCAGATCGGATTGGTCACCCTGGCTTGCCAGATGACGGCATCGATCCTCCAACCTCTAGTCGGCCTTTATGCCGACAAGCGACCGACACCGCTTGCGCTGCCGCTTGGAACCCTTGTTTCACTGGCTGGGCTGCTGGTGCTATCGGCTGCGCACAGCTACGGACTGCTGCTGCTCGGGGCCTCGATGCTGGGCATCGGTTCTTCTGTTTTCCACCCTGAATCATCGCGCGTCGCGCGAATGGCTGCGG
Organism: Sphingobium sp. RC1; assembly: GCF_059738765.1. Taxonomy (NCBI): domain Bacteria; kingdom Pseudomonadati; phylum Pseudomonadota; class Alphaproteobacteria; order Sphingomonadales; family Sphingobiaceae; genus Sphingobium; species Sphingobium sp. RC1. The sequence goes on along the minus strand of NZ_AP027306.1, from coordinate 155,197 downwards.
GGCGCAGGCACGGGCTCGCCCAGTCGATGTTTCAAGTTGGCGGCAATGCCGGGGCGGCGCTCGGTCCACTGGCGGCCGCCATCGTCGTCATGCGCTGGGGCCAGTCCAGCCTCGCTGCCTTCGCGCTGCTCGCGCTGTTATCCTGCGCGATCCTGTGGAATGTCAGTCGATGGTATCGGCATCATGGGCTCTCGCGTTTATCGTCGGGGAAGAGGGATAGGAAGGCGATTACGAGCCTGCCCCGGGGCAAGCTGCTCAGCGGAATCGCGGTTCTGCTGGCGCTCAGCTTTTCGAAATATGTCTATCTGGCGAGCCTTACCAGCTATCTGACATTTTATCTGATCCATCGCTTTGGTGTGTCTGTAGGAAACGCACAGCTACATTTGTTCGCGTTTCTAGCGGCGGTCGCTATTGGCACAATAATGGGTGGACCGCTCGGTGATCGGTTCGGCCGGAAATATGTGATCTGGTTTTCGATACTCGGCGCGCTCCCCTTCACCTTGATGCTGCCGCATGCCAGCCTGGCCTGCACTGGCCCACTGACTGTGGCGATTGGCCTGATCCTCGCCTCTGCTTTCCCGGCAATCGTCGTGTTTGCGCAAGACCTTGTGCCAGGTAAGATCGGCATGATGTCCGGCCTGTTCTTCGGCTTTTCGTTCGGGATGGGCGGGCTAGGCGCAGCCGTTCTTGGTGAAGTTGCCGACCGGGCAGGTATCGAAATGGTTTACGCGATTTGTTCTTTTCTCCCGGCGATCGGGTTGCTTGCTGTCTTCTTGCCCAATCTCAAACCGCAGCCGCTCGCTCCGACTATTAGCGGCCTGTATGACCACCCTTGACCGGTTGTCGCCTCTTCGCGAGACCCAACCCCCCTTACCCGCCGCCCGTGTTCATCTCACCCGGCCGCCGACGCCAACTCTTAACGGCGATCGACCCAAACGATCTGGGCGTTTGTGAATTCGCGGACACCAAAATGCGACAGCTCGCGTCCATATCCGCTCTTCTTCACGCCGCCGATCGGGGTGCGCGGATCGGACGCGGCGAAGCCGTTGATGAACACGCCCCCGCTCTCAATACGGCGGGCATATTTGCGCGCCTTGGCGACATCCGCTGTCCAGATCGCTCCTGACAGGCCAAATTCGCTCTGGTTGGCGAGACGGATCGCATCTTCCGCGTCCTTCGCCGTGATGATCGATGCGACCGGTCCGAATGTCTCCTCCTCGAAGGCTGCCATGCCCGGCTTGACACCGGCAAGGACTACCGGCTTGAAGAAAGCTGTCCCTTCGGCACCGTCTTGCGGTCCGCCCTCCAGTAGCACCTTGGCACCTTGCTCAACCGTCCGCTTGACCTGGTCGGCGAGTTCCGACCGCAGGTCCACACGCGCCATCGGGCCGATATAGGTATCTTCCTCCTCCGGGTTGCCGACCCTGAGGTCCTTCACCGCAGCGACAAAGCGCCTGGAAAATTCCTCCGCGATCGGCTCTTCGACGATGATGCGCTTGGCCGCGATGCAGATCTGACCGGAATTCTGGAAACGGGCGAGCACAGCAGCGGGGACAGCGCGATCGAGATCCGCATCAGCGAGCACGATGAACGGATCGGAACCGCCCAGCTCAAGCAATGTCTTCTTGATCGCTCGCCCCGCCTGCGACGCAACCGCCGAACCCGCGCGCACGCTGCCGGTCAGGCTGACGGCAGCGACACGGTCATCGCCGATGATCGCTTCGATATCGTTCTGAGCGACGTTCAGGACCGAGATCAGTCCTTTGGGGAAACCAGCCTCCTCGAAAGCCGAGGCGACATTGTAGGCAGTCGCCAGACAGTTCGGAGCATGTTTCAGGATAAAAGCATTTCCAGCAAGAACGACCGGGACGATGCCGCGCATGGCCTGCCAGAATGGAAAATTCCACGGCATGATGCCGAGGATCGAGCCGAGCGGCAGGTAAGAGACATAAGCAGCCTGCCCTTCGATTTCCGTGGGTTCGTCATCAAGCAGTGGAGCGCCGCGGGCGGCCGCCCATTCGCACAAATTGGCGCATTTCTCGATTTCGGCCTTCGCCTGGGTGACGGGCTTTCCCATTTCGCGGGTCATGGTGATCGCAAATTCGTCCATTCGCGCGCGCAGAATGTCGACGAGCCTGTCGAAGAAAACTGCGCGGTCGATCGGCTCTACATCGCGCCAAATTCTGAATGCCGCGACAGACTGGTCCAGCAGGCTCTGAACCTGATCGTGAGTCTGGTGGGGATAGCGGGTGAGCACTTCGCCGGTGGTGGGATTAATTGCCGCAGACTCATTGGGGGCCACTTTCGATCGAGCCATCTCTGCTCTCCTTATTGGTGTTCGCAGCGAGTTGCCGCAAAAATGACGACTTGGAATTGAGGACCTTCGCGCGGAGGAGCGACATTGCTCATCCGGTGATCGATTACCCCGTATCGCCGCGCTGAGCACAGAAGCGCCCGGGAGTCAGCCTGCAATTATGCCATATGATAGGGGCGGTCCATTAGCTCTGCAAACAAATATCCGTCAAGCGGATTGACGGACAATATTTCCGCGCATAGATCGATTCAATCTCGGCGCTTCGGAGCTTCAGATCTTCTTACAAAGTATCCCTGCGAACTGGAGCGGGCTGAAGCGAACGCCTCGCCGTTGGCCACCGAGTAAGACGACTGTTCAAGAGAAAGGATCCAGGATGAGTGATCTGTTCGGGGATGCGGGTCCCCAATTCGAAAAGGGCCTTGCGGTCCGCAAGGCAGTGCTCGGCGATGCCTATGTCGAAAAGTCCCTGAACGCTGCAACGCCCTTCAACATGGACATCCAGAAATTCACGACGGAATATTGTTGGGGCGACATCTGGTCGCGTTCGGGCCTGGATCACAAAGCGCGCAGCATGGTCAACCTTGCCATGCTCACCGCTCTCAACCGTCATCACGAATTCAAAGTTCACGTTCGCGGCGCCATCAACAACGGCGTGACAGTGGATGAAATCAAGGAAATCCTTCTCCAGAGCGCGATTTATGCTGGCCTGCCAGCATCCCTTGAACATTTCCGCCTCGCTTCAGAGGTGCTCGCTGAGATGGGCCTGATCAGCAATGACTGACAACGCGCAAATTGCAGCACCCGCCATCATCGGATTTGTAGGGCTGGGCACGATGGGATTGCCCATGGCGAAGTGCCTCATCAAGGCAGGATATCAAGTCCAGGGTTTCGACCTCTCGCAGGACGCCTGCAACGAGCTTCTGGAAGCCGGCGGCAAGATCTGCGGAGATGCCAGCCTGACCTTGGAAGGCGCAGAAGCTGTCATTACGATGCTGCCGAACTCCAAGATCGTGAACCAGGTGGTGCTGGACTCGCTGGCCGACCATCTCGGCCACGCGGTGCTGATCGACATGTCCTCGTCTGTCCCCGCTGAAACCCGTAAACTCGGCCAGGAACTCGAAAAGCGCGGGTTGCATATGGTCGATGCTCCGGTGTCCGGTGGTGTCAAACGTGCAGTCGATGGCTCGTTGGCGATCATGATTGGCGGCGATCCCGCAAGCGTGGCCCGCGTGAAACCGGTTCTCGAAGCTCTTGGCCGCTCCATCTTCGAAACAGGGCCACTCGGGTCGGGTCACGCCATGAAGGCGCTGAACAATTTCGTGTCGGCTGCTGGATTGACCGCAGCATGTGAGGCGCTGGCAATCGGCAAGAAATTCGGTCTCGACCCCGAGCAGATGGTCGATATCCTCAACGTTTCAACCGGCCGCAACAATAGCACCGAAAACAAGATGAAGCCTTTCATCCTGTCGGGCTCCTACGATGGCGGCTTTTCGCTTGCGCTGATGGCGAAGGATTTACGCGTTGCAGCCGATTTGGCGGATGCAATGGCGGCCCCCTCCCCCACTTCGCACCTCATGGCTTCATTGTGGGGCGCTGCACTAGAGCAACTTCAGGATGGCGCAGACCATACCGAGATCAATCGATATCTGGAGACGCTTCGGGAATGAAAGGCCGTTGAATGCAAATTGAATATGGACGCGGCACGGTAACGGCTTCGCAATTTGCCGATTTGCTCGAAAAATCCGGCTTGGCCTTGAGGAGGCCAGCAAAGGATTTCCCTCGTCTCCAACGGATGCTCGACAATGCCGATCTGATCGTCACTGCACGCCTTGTTGAGACAGGGCAGCTTGTAGGAATAGCCCGATCGCTTACCGATTGGTCCTTTGCCACCTACCTCGCTGACTTGGCCGTGGATGCTGCCTTCAAAGGTCGCGGCATTGGCAAGCGGCTGATTGAGGAAACACGCAATCTGATCGGCGAGGAATCCATGTTGCTGCTTTTGTCCGCACCTGATGCGGTGGGCTTCTATCAAAAGATCGACATGCCAGCATCTGACAGAGCGTTTCTTTATCCTCGGATCCGTTAGACATGAGAATTCTCTAGCTTTCGAGGCCGATAGCCGTTGACTGTTCAACGGCAGATGGCGCATCGCATCGGCCCTCTATTATCGTTGCGTGGAGGGAGGCGTGAAAAGCGTGGCGAAATTTGCACCGGATGCCGAGGAAGGTGCCCCCCGCCGAATTGAGCCTATGCCGGTACGTCGGCAAGTCGAGGACGCACTCCGGGATGCGATCGTCACTGGTCATTATTCGCCGGGCACACATCTGTCTGATCGCCTCCTCATGGAAACCTTCGGCACAAGCAGGCAAATCATCCGGGAGGCGATCCGGTTGCTGGAAGCCGAGGGTTTGGTCGAGCAGCGTCCACACCGCGGACCTATCGTTACGACTTTGACAGCCGATGAAGCCGAGGACATCTACGCCGTTCGCGCCCAGCTTGAAGGCTTGGTGGTATATGAGTTTGCGCGCAAAGCCAGCGAGAGCGATCGAGCGGCGCTGCGCGCGGTGTTCGATCGGCTCGCCATATCAGAGGCAACCGACAGCAAAGATGCGATCCTGGCCATCAAGCAACAACTCTACGATGTCCTGCTCGCCGGTTGCGGAAACAGCTATGCGTCACGGATGCTGACGACGATCCTTCATCGCAATCAACAGCTGCGCGCTTACTCGCTTTCGGCGCCAGGGCGGCTCAAGCACACGATCGAAGAGATGCGGAAGATCATCGAATTAATAGAGCAGAAAGATGCTGAAGGTGCCGCAGCAGCATGCCGATTCCATGTGCAGAAAGCCGCCGAAGCTGCCCTTTCGTTTTTACGGGCTCAGGAAGCGAAGAACGTGATCTAACTGCGAAATGATCAATGCATCCTGGGATCATGGTTCCGCGCTCTTCAACAAACAAAAGTCAGTATCAGCGTCTCCCGCGCAATGGTTCACTGCATTTTCGTGTGGCAATAGTGGTCTACCCGCCTTCATGGCCTGGTTGAGATTGCGCCCGATGCGTTGCAACTGCATCCGCACGGGTCCGAGCGTTTCGCGCAAGCCGTCGTCGACATGGCCCTTGAGACCAAGGTGCCGACGCATCAGGGCCTTCACCCACCCTGCCCTGTCCGTTCCGCGCTGAGCGGCGCGCACACCCAGGACCGCCATCTCCGTATCGGTCACACGGAAAGAAATGCGATTGGTGGTCCGCTCCCCACGTGCCTCGACATTGGGAGCGCCGCCAGCTTGCCGCATCGCCTGGTCCAGCAAGGACCGAAGGAGAGCACTGCGCCCTCCCCTCCCCTCCCCTCGGCAAGCGCGTCGAAAGCCGCAAGCGTCGCCCGATCGACGCGTACCGTCATGATGGACTTGGTTTCAGTGGAGGTTGTCACGATGGCGATCCTCTTCCTGTACTGCTAAGCTACTGTAATACAACGGCAACCACAACCCCTATCCTGCCATCAATCAACTTCCACAAAATCACGCTCCAATCTGTGGCGCGTGCCACAGCCTTCTGTCAGTCGGGGAGGTTTGGAAAACGCGGAAAGGAATGCGGGCTTAAGGGGCAGAGTTAAAATTGAACGGTGCGCGCCTGGTCTTCGCCTTCGAAATGTACCACCGCCTCGATCAGCCGGGCGCGCTTTCCATCGATGTCGATAAACCGCACGGCCTCTGTCTGCTCCCAACCCGAGGGAGCGGCCGGGGCACGATGGGACTGCTTCGGGTGCTTTGGCAGAGGCGCCGGTGCGGCCGGAGTGGGCGCCGGGGAAACGCGCTCCTGCGTTTCCGGGAAGGTTCGCGCTGCCGTGTCACGGCGAGCGAAGGCTTCACAATCGGCGATCGTCAGGGAGCCGACCGGCGCCCCGTCGAGGAGCAGCCTCACCCCCGCTTCATCATGAGCTGCGGCGTTCATCAAGGCGACCGCACCGCGGATGGGCAGATCGTCCAGGCGAGCCACGATAAAATCCGGCGCTGTCGCCAGGCTGTGCAAGCGGGAAAGGCGTGCGCGATCACGACCAGTTCCGCGGGCGAGATCGGCGATGCTTCTGCCGCCCGCCACCTGATCGGCAACAAAGGCGATCATGTCGCGGACAGACAGATCTTCACGCTGGTCATTTTCTATGAACTGATCCACGCGCAACTGATCGGGATCGGACACCCCGCGCACGATGGCTTGGACAGGACGGCCCAGTTGAAGGCAGGCGCGCCAGCGGCGCTCGCCAAACTGGATCCTGTAGCGACCGTCATCATCCGCCGGCGCAACGATGATCGGTTGCAACTGGCCGCGTGCGGCGATTGTCTCGGCCAAGCCATCAATTTCGGTTTGCTCGATCGCGCGGCGGACATTGCCGGGATCGGGAGAGACTTGGTGAGGATCGAGCGAAAGCACCCTCTCCTGGTTCCCGACGTGGTCCTTAGCTGCGAATATGTCGAAATTACCAAAGTCCATCAGGATCTGATCCTCTCCATCGCCTCTTCGAGAAAGGCACGCATCGGCGGCAATGAGGCGCGCACATCCTTCTCGAACCGCCACACCGGAACCCCGGCCTGAACCGCCTGACTATAATGAGCCCGGTCAGGAAGATGGGTGGCAAACAGATTGCGGCCGATCTTGGCTTTGAGTTCCTCCAGCATCGCAAGCTGGTTGCGGTCATTGGCCTTGACGCGGTTCGCGACCAGTCCGGCAATCCGGATCGGGGTGCGCCTGCCCTTCTGGTTGACGGTCTGGATCGAATTGGAAAGCTGCCTGGTCGAGTCTGGCCCGAAGGGTCCGAGCTCGACCGGCACAATCAGATCGTCGCAGACCATGAGCGCGGCGAAGTTGATCCAACTCCAGGCCGGCGGCGTGTCGATGACGCAATAATCATATCTGTCCGACAGCGTGGGGAAGTTCGCGCGGAAGGCGCTGAGCGCCCTGCCATAGTCGGCATCATATTCGCCTGTCATGCGATTGGAATAAATCGCGCGCTTCAGCCCGGCTGGCGGCTGGAACGCTTTTTCGAACAGCGGCTTGCACGAACCCAGCGGTTCAAAGTCGCGCAGTGCCGAGGAGGCGTTACACTGGCGGTCCAGGTCCAGCACCAGAACTCGATGGCCGGCGTCAGCCAAATGCCATGCAAGGTGACAGGCGATGGTGGTCTTGCCCGCCCCGCCCTTCTCGATGTTTACCGCGATCGTTTTCATCGCCGGTCATCCCACCAGGATCGCCGGGCGTACCACCAGGTCTCCTCATCCTCGTTGCGGGTTCGAGGCGGCGCTCCCCCGCCGCCCCGCCTGTCGAAGATGCCCAGCACGATGATGACGAGAAAGATGAGGCCAGCTTCAGCAATGCCGCTCATATCCTATCTCCCAAATGTCGAAATCGAACCGGCTTGGAGGTGCGGACCCAAGCCGATAGCGGGCAGCAGGTTCCAACCGCTGCCCGCCCGGATCGAAAGGCCAATCACGATGTGTCGGGTGGGGCCGCCCACAGGCGGCCCCAGTCTCGCTAGCTGCTGGCCAGTTCAGCGTCGCTCGCCTTGGCCAAGATGGCAAAGCCGTCTGCGATGAGTTCGACGGTATATCGCTTGCCTTCAGGGGCGTCGTAGGAATTTTGACGGACTCGGCCCGTGATGTGAACCATGTCGCCCTTCTCGGCCTTGGCGGCGCGCTCGATCAGCCGACCGAATAGCGTCACCTCGTTCCAGTGGGTGTCGGTAATCCACTCGCCATTGTCCTGGCGGTTGTAGTTTGCAGCGACAGAAAGTTTGGTGACCTTGTCCAGCTCGGCAATCTTTCCTATGCGGCCGATGATGCGAAATTCAGCGATGTTCTGCACTGGCTTAACCTCCACTCGATCAGGCTAATTCCTGATGGGGGTGACGAGGCAGCGGGGTTGACGGGATCAAGAGAAAAAACGGAGGGTCCACATCGTGGAAGCCGTAACCCCACGGGTGATTATTCTCTTGATCCCATAGGCAGCACCGCAGCCCATTCCCATGAAACAGGAATTTTCTGGTCGAGCAACCGAGGTTTGATCGGCTTAACACGTTGAAAAGGCTGTTCATCTTGTCGCGTTGAAGGGGCGTAGCGTTGGAAGTTCCGTGCTCGCCTTTGAGCCCCCCTCTCCCACAACCGGTGGAGGGCTCTGTCGAGCGCTCAGACATCAACTGAAAAGGGAAATCGAAAATCGAACACGTGCCATCGTCAGCGCGCAAGTTCGATCACGATTCCAATGTCGAGGTCTTGCCAAGCACGATCAGTCGTTACCGCCGTTGCGCCCAGTGAACCGGCCAACGCCAGGCAAGCCCGGTCGCCCAGCGAGAAGCCGGCCGAGCGGGTAGCGGCGCGCAACAGACCGGTATCAATCGCCAGTCCCATTTCGAGCGGAATGACAGTCAGCTCAAGCGCCTCTATGTTGGCGCGGATGCGATCATCGGGCATTCCGCGCTCCTGGAGCTTGGTCGCCACCTCAGCGAGGTTGACGGCGCTTATCACAGACTCCGGCAACGCCTCGATCACACGGTCGGAACCTCGCTCTCCATTAAACACGGCCAGCAACGCCGATGCATCCAGCACGACCTCACTCACGCGCGGCTTCCGCCCGGCGGTCTGCGATCAATTCGTCGACAAGACTAACGCCTGCGGGCACATATTTCCGCACTTCAGCCTGGATAGCCTTGATCACAGCATGATAAGAGCGGACGCGGAGCTCGCCATCGACGACTTCAAGACGTACGTTGTCGCCATCGGCAAGGCCGAGCTCCTTTCGAACGTCTGCGGGAATCTGAAGACGGCCGCCCGACACGATTCGGCCTCGATACGCTGTCATGACTGCCTCCAAGGTTGCTGTCGGAAACATATAGCACGACAGATTTCTTCCCGCCATACATTCGCGCAAACGTCTGTATGTTAGGTCGGCAAGTGAGGCAGAGCACTGGATCGCAAAGCCAACGTGCTTTCATGAGGAAGCCAACACGTGTGCCGTGGCGAAACAGACGCCAGCGGACATGCACTAAGTTACTCGGAGCGCCAAGTTGGCGGCACCCGATGTTCGACGATCTTGTTGATGACCAGCCGCCACAATTTCTCGGGCAAGTGGCCGATGAGAGGGCTTCCATCCGTACCAGCGCGTACGTCGGGGCCGACCCAGGTAAATTCATTAAGGTCGTTCCAGATTATTCGGGCGCGCGGATCTAGCCGTAGCTTGTCGATCACAGGTTGCGGGATAACTATGGAATTTTCCGGCGTGTAATCGCGTGTGGTCAGGGGCGCTGTGATCACGCGTAGGAAACCTCGATGTTCATATGTCGCGACGACCAGGCAGGGGCGAATCTTCCGGCCGTCTTCGCGCCCACCCTTATGCTCCCATCTCCATAGATAGACGTATCGAATGATTTGACCGGGTTGCGGCTTAGTCCAGGAGCTTGTTGTTGTCATAAGATTCGGACGTCGGTTCCGCATTCATGATGGCGCGAAGGGCATCGTTGCTCAATTCTTCGGGCGCAAGCGCAATGTGATCCAGTCGGGTAAGCCGCTCATATTCCGCAGCGGACATCATGACCACCCGCGCGGCACCGTTGCGTTCAACCGCGATAGGGTGGGTCATCGCCTCATCATAATAATAACCAAAGCGCTTCGAGACTTCACTCGACGTCACCTTATCCAAGGGCAGCTCCATAGAGGCTCCATAACTCAGGGCGGAACAATGATTCCGCTTTCTACGGAATATACGTATCATGCGGAAAGTTTAGAATCAAATCTTGAGCGGTGTGCCGCAAGCGGCCTCGGTTCGACTCTCGCCTTATGATCGCGAGGTTATATGAGGCGTGGGTAAGTCTGCATCGATGGCGCAAAGGTTTGGCCGCCACTGGCTCATCCTGTCGCTCAATCCTGACTCGCTGGGGGATTGCGTCAATTGCACGCGTGCAATTTTTTAAGGTCGACCTCGCCGGTACCAGGCGAGTAGCCCGGCGGGATCCTTCGCCAAGGCCTGGAGGGTGATGGGCTGGCCGATCGCCAGCTTCCAATGGGTGAGGTCATAGGGCGTCGTCGCCACCCGGCCGCGGCGGTCGACGGTGATGGCGTCGTCCGCCAGCTCATGCGCGTCGGCGGTGGCGAGCGCCTGGCGTTCGGCCAGCGCCATCCGCGTCTGCAGGGCTGCGCGCACCGGGCTCAGCGTCACTCGGTCGGCGAGGCGTGCGAGCGCGGCCTGCGCCTCGGCATAGGCGAGCAGCAGGTCGGGCGGGGCAGGGGAGGGGGCCATGACGCGTCCTTTATGCCGATTTTGTGGATCGCTGAAAGCCCGAATTATGGGAATTAGGAGACATGAAATTCAACGATATGCTATCTTTAGAAAGCCATAGATAGGGGTTTCACAAACGGACATGTGATAAGTGCAGTTATCACAGAAACGGATTTGACCTCTTTCGGCAAGCTGGGGTAGGATTAAGGCCATGGAACCGCCTGCGCCGCCCGACGAGACCGCTTCGATTTCCGCCGATACCGGCATCCCCGCGCCCGACGCCGCGGGCGATCTGATCGACGCCGTCGTGGCGATGCGCGCGGGGACACGCATCACCCTCAACGAGGATCTGATCGACGCCTATCAAGCGGCGAGCTCGCCGCACTCGATCCGCGCGTTGCAATCCGATCTTGAGGCGTTCGATCTGTGGTGCCGGCGCACGGGCCGCATCGCGCTGCCGGCGACGCCCGAAACGGTGGCCGACTATTGCGACGCGCGGGCGGGGAAGGGGGCGCGGCCCGCTTCGCTCGCTCGCTACAAAGCCTCGATCGCCAAGATCCACCAGTTGCTCGATCTGAAGGATCCCACGCAAGCCGAGTTGGTCAAGCTGCGGCTGCGCGCGATCCGCCGCGACTTGGGCAGCGCCCAGCGCCAGGCGCGGCCGCTGCGCTTCAAGGGGCCGGTCCGTGATGTCGCGACCGACACGCCGCGTGGGCTCAACATTCGCGCGCTGCTCGACAGCTGTGGTGAGACGCTGCCCGAGCTGCGCGACCGCGCCTTGCTCTCGACCGCCTATGACACCGGGCTGCGCGCGTCCGAGCTGGTGGCGGTCCAGGTAGGGCATGTCCTTGAGGCGACCGATCCCGAGGCGCGGCTGCTGCTGGTGCCGCGGTCCAAGGGCGACGCGGAAGGGGAGGGGGCCACCGCCTTCCTCTCGCCGCGCTCAGTTCGTGCCATCGCGGCGTGGATGGAGGCTGCGGGGATTGCTGAGGGGCCGCTGTTCCGGCGGGTGCAGGTGCGTCGGCTCAAGCCGCGCGCGGCAGTACCAGGCACACCCACCGGCCGCATGAACGCAGAGGGCAAGTGGGTCTGGCAGAGAAGCGAGGGCATTCCGGCACAGCCGGCCCGAACCGAATATGATGTTGGGGCAGGGGCGTTGCACCCCGGATCGATCGGGCCGTTGTGGCGCGCGATCATTCGGCGGGCGTTCGACCGCGGCGCCTTGGCCGACCTCAGCGCCGACGATTTGGCGCGGCTGCTCGACGGGATCAGCGCGCATTCGACGCGGGTGGGGCTGAACCAGGATCTGTTCGTCAGCGGCGAGGAGCTGGCCGGGATCATGGACGCGCTGCGCTGGAAAAGCCCCCGCATGCCACTGGCCTATAACCGCAACCTCGCCGCCGAGCAGGGGGCCGCCGGAAGACTGATGCGCAAGCTTGAATGAGCATGGCTCAAGATTGGGCCTGTGCTCATCGGCAAGCTATGGGGCGATCGCCGGATCCCGTCTCGTCAAACCCACTGGGATATGCTATTGGCATAGGCCGAGGAGTTGCCATGAACGCCCATCGCCACGTCAAGCTGTTCAAGAATGGCCGCAGCCAAGCGGTCCGCATTCCGCGCGAGTTCGAGCTGCCGGGCGAAGATGCGATTATCCGCAAGGATGGCGATCGGCTCATTATCGAGCCGGCCCCTGTTCTGTCGCTGGCTGCCTATCTGGCCACCCTGGAGCCGATCGACGACGATTTCGGTCCCATCGACGATACGCCGGCCGAACCCGTCGACTTCTGACCCATGTATCTCCTCGACACCAACATCTTGTCGGATCTTGTCCGGCACCCCGGCGGCGTGATCGGCGCGCGTATCACCGAGTTGCCCGTCGATGCGGTCGCAACCAGCATCATCGTCGCCAGCGAATTGCGGTTCGGGGCTGAGCGCCGGGGTTCGGAGCGCTTGACTGCACAGCTGGAGGGTATCCTCAAACGGCTTCCTGTCTTGCCGCTCGGTGAAAGCGCGGATCGCCATTATGGCGCGCTCCGTGCCGCCCTCGAGCGCCAGGGTACGCCGATCGGGGCGAACGACATGTTCATCGCGGCCCACACGCTCGCTCTCGACGCGACGTTGGTGACCGACAATGTCCGCGAATTCGCGCGTGTTCCCGGCCTCAGGGTCGAGAATTGGCTGCGGCCGGCCAGCGGATAACGGCAGCGCAATGATTTCGGCGCGTTTGTAGTGAAATTACGTAGTTCTAACCAAATCCGCTAGAACCAGCTAAACGACCTATAGGTGACCGGGGGTCATTTTATCTCTGGCCGGACCTGGGACTTTCGCGAATGTCGGCTTCAGGATCGGGAATCGAGGTAAGCCGACGTTCACAGCGCCTAGATTAAAAAAATTGTGGTGACGGCAATGCGCCCTTTGCGGTCGCTCGAGAATCGATTGGCACGGCCCCTGAGCGGTCATAGCCTGGCTAGAGCATTTTGCGCCGTGGCCGCCAATTTGCGTGCTCTCGCGCTTCGAGTTAATGCTCCCGACGTCCACGCAGTGGGGCTTCGTCCACTGTGCTTAGCTCAAATGCCACCCCGCGAAGTGTGGATGTTGAGACACACATCTAGGAAAAAAAACGGCAGAAGCGGTGTCCATGTGAGCCGCCCGAGTTGACCGGGTGACACCGCTCTTAATAGATGTTCAGGACAGTGCGGCCAACAAGAGCTTGCAGTCGAAGAGGGATGTGAAGATGGCTGGGTTCGTAAACCGTCAATGTTTCTCTGTTCCGGAGCTTGCTTGGGTACAGGGCGATCGGCTTCTCGGTTGCGGGTGGAAGTCACCTCGTTCTTAATAGTACGATCATCTCCAATAAAAGATAGCTTAAGATGTCACGCTAATGACTTGGGTGTGGGTTGCAACGAGGCTCCATAATCGATGGAGCTGATCAGAGGGAGGAATGCATTGAAAAAGCAAATGAAGCGCAGTCTCATGCTGTGCTGCGCTGCCAGCGCTGTCATACTGCCGACTATGGCTCATGCCCAAGGGCAAGGCGCTGCTCCGACCACCCCCAGTCAAACGCGAACTGAAGGCGAGGGAGCAGTCACGACCACCGAAATCGTCGTTACCGCCACTCGTGATGCACGTAGTCTCGTCGACGTGCCTATGTCAGTAAACGTCGCCACCGGTGAGCAGCTTGAAAAACTGCAGCTGTTCGATACAAAAGATGTGCAGCAACTTGCTCCAGGCCTTGAATTGACGAACACTTCGGGCCGCAACAATACGACTACCCTTCGCGGTATTTCTTTCGACCCCGATTCCGGAGTTGGTCCGACCGTCCAGACTTACGTCAACGAAGTGCCGGCCGATGCCCAGACCGTCTTCACCGCTCTTTACGACATCGGGCAAATCGAAATTCTTCGCGGTCCGCAGGGCCTTGAACGTGGCCTTCCTTCACCTGCCGGCGCTATCACGATTACCACGCGCCGTCCTGTCTTTGACGAGATTACGGGCTATGCACAAGCCAGCGCGACAGACGACAAGGGGTATAACTTTCAGGGCGGCGTGAGCCTGCCATTTTCGGAAAAATTCGCAATCCGGGTTGCTGGTCTGGTCGATCATAATCAGATCAATCAGGTTAAGAATATCAGCAATGGCGACCGCTCACGGTCCACCACAATGAGCGGCCGAGTAACGCTCGGCTTCAAACCGAGCGAGGCATTCACTGCCTATCTAACATATCAGTATCTCGAATCAGACGCACGGCAATATGCGCAGGTCGTGGGCGCTGGCTCGACAGGCGCAGCAGGTACGTCAGGGCCGGCCCTGGGAGTAGATGACTATGCATCAGTCATGGAAGGCCCGGCTCGGTTTAAGAACCGGTCTCATCAGATTACCTTCAACGGCCATTGGGATATGGGACCAGTATCGCTGGATGCGCTAGCTGCATACCAATATTCCAAACTGGATCAGCAACGTGATCAAGACGTGGCCAATGCCATTCCTGGCTACACGGCCGTTCAGCACGTCGAGACACCGTTCAAGGTACCTACCTTCGAGCTTCGACTTTCGACGAATGACGATGGTTCACTTGGCGGTGGCGTGGGGGCTTTCTATCAGAAACAGACTGGTACAACCAGAGTAGAACAGCGGGCGGACAACTTCTTCACCGCATTTGCGCCTGCGTCGTTTGGCTTGTTCTTACCGATCGGTGTAGATGTTATCGTTCCGTCAGACGTCGAAACCTGGTCTGTCAACGCGTTCGGACATGCGCGTGTTGGTAGCCTGAAGATCGAAGGGGGCTTGCGCTACACCAAGATCAATAACACACTTGTGAGCGACGTAATCATCAACTCGCCTGGATACCCTGGACTCCCGCTTTTCGGCATCCCTGCCATTGATCCTTTCACGGTAACTCAGAACGGTATTCCAGCGGGCCTGAGCAATCGGAATACGGATGCATTCACTGGTGGCGTCAACCTCACCTATGAGGTCAACGACGACCTGAATATCTATGCAGCCTATAATCGTTCATTCCGCGCCGGTACCGCAGGCGTGTCGGTGCCCGTGGGCGTATCGAACGATCTCATCGTAACTGATGACGAAAAAACCGACGCGTTTGAGGTCGGCGTGAAGGGCTCGACCTTCGACCGTAAACTTAACTTTGCTGCTGCCGCCTTCTATCAGAAGATCGACGGCTTTATTTCGCGCTTTGGGGGTATCACATATGACTGCCCCAATCTGCCCGCCGCATTTGGCGGTGGATGTGGGCCGGTACCGCCAGCTTCGCCTGTTGGCACCCCCGGCGATCGGGTCAACGACGGCGGATTTGACTTCAATTATAACGGCGATGCAACGATCAAGGGCGTTGAACTGACCCTTGACGCACATCCAACCACATTCTGGGACTTTTCGGTCAGCACCGCCTATGTCAAGGCGCGCTATGCCAATGATGCCAGGCTGCCCTGTAACGACTATAATGGTGATGGAACACCGGATGCGGAAGGGACGCCGGCGATTACCGGTCCTGGCAATGTGAGCTTCTGCAATATAGACCGCTTGTCAGATACGCCGAATTTCAGCCTGTCGGCCAACACGGAGTTGCGTTTCCCGATGGGTGGCTCCTTCACTCCCTTCGTGCGGGGATTGATAAACTATCGCCCAGGCGTTTATTCGCAGTTGAAGAACTATAGATATCAGAGCCGTACTATCCTGAATGTTTACACGGGCGTCCGCAGCGACGATGGAAAGTGGGAGCTGACAGGATTTGTCAAGAACCTGCTCAACCAGAAGCGGATTACGGACATATCGGCCGGCATCGCTCAGACCGCTGCTGCTGACGGCACGGCATTTGTTTCGGGTTATCGCACGATTAGTGCGACTGCCCCCCGTGAATTTGGCGCTTCACTCGCCTTCCGCTGGTGAGCTGATCAGAACTGAAAATGTAAGCGGAAAGGTGGCCGTCGCTGTAAAGCGGCGGCCATTTTTTGAGCGCTCGCTGAGCGACACAATGACTTACAAATCGCCCCGTTCTTCTCTTAAGGCGAGTTAAACACCACTAAGGCTGGTGGTCAGCCGCAATCTCGAGCTGCACAAATCGATAATTGAACTCGACAGCAGCCGGCTAGCGGTCCGCATATTTACTATGCCTGTTGGGCTAGATGATGTATTGCTCGTCGTCCCAGAGGTTCTCCAATCAAGAGAGGCTCATGAGGGTCGGCTGTAAGTCGACCCTTTTTTTGGCTTCATCACGTCAGGTGGCGTTAGACAAACCGGGCGAATTCTAAGGACAGCTTAAACGCCAGTGCCGGCACGCGGCGCCGATACGGCTGTCGCATCAGATGCACCGCAGCTTTCTGCCAAGTCGTGCAGCTCTTGACCGACCGTCAAGCGTTGGAAGAGCGCGCAAAGGTCGTTGGTTTCGCAGCGGCTTCGCCGACAAGGGTATGAGCAGCTTTCCTGAGCCGCTTGCCTCACACCGGTCATTCTGAACTCGGCCATTTGCGGTGCGTGGATGGGATAGCTGCCCGTCCGGACCTGGGGATCGAAAAATCGGCCCCTGAACGGCGACAAAGGGTCGTGGATTGCAAATTGACATGATCTACCATGCGTTTGACGTCTAGCGGGAGGCGCCATTCGTACGTTGCCCCTCGAAGCCGATGGCCGCATAAGGGCCTATGACAATCGAGTTACAGAACGTCGCCTCACTATCCAGAATCCAAGAAAATTGGCTTGCCGCGAAGGAACGGCGGTTACTCAACTGGCTCTGCGCCCAAATGCCCCCATGGGTCACGCCTGATCGCCTCACCGCTTTGGGCATGATCGGCGCGGTTATGATCTTCCTGGGCTATGTCGGGAGCAATCTGCATTCATCCTGGTTGCTGCTCGCCATCGCGGGCTATGTTGTGCAATGGTTTGGGGACTCGATGGATGGTAGCATTGCGCGCTTTCGCCGGATCGAACGTCCCTCCTATGGCTATTTCATCGATCATAGCTGCGACGGCTTCGCGACGCTGCTGATCCTCGCTGGGATCGGTCTCAGTCCTTTTGTTACCATGGACGTCGCGATGGCGGCGCTGGCCGGCTATCTGTTGCTGTCGATCCATGCCTATCTTTCCGCTCGCGTATTGGGAGAGTTCAAGCTGTCCTATCTGGCGGCCGGCCCCACTGAATTGCGGCTGATGCTGATCGGGCTGACGGTGATGATGATGGTCCTGGGCTCTGGTCCAGGATATTTCGGTGTCCTGTCGGGATTTGACCTATTCGTAGGTACGATAGCGCTTATCCTGATCCTGCTGTTCGTCATCCAGACGTTGGTCACGGGACGGCGCTTAGCCCGGTCTGACCAGGGAAATGACTGACATGCGAACCGGTGCGGATATTGCTGCCCCCATGATCCAGCTTCTGATCGACGTCGACGCACGAAGAGCAAAGCGGACGGGCCGCACCTGGAAACGGAAAATCGGCAACTGAACGACCGGGAAGGGTCGAGGCTGTGTAATAACGCCGTTTGATGGTAGAGTTTTCCGGGATTTCGGGAGACTTGCCGATGGGCCGTTTCGTGGGAGGACAGGACCGTCGGCAGGATTTTCTGCTGCCAGCATCTCTCGATGATTATGTAGCTGAAGATAACCCGGTTCGGGCCGTCGAGGCGTTTATCGACGAACTGGATCTGGTCGCGATCGGCTTTGCCGGAGCTACGCCGGCGCACACTGGGCGCCCGGCCTGCCAAGCGGATCGAGCAGGTGGAGGCCAGCATCGAGCGGTATCTCGCGGCCTTCGACCGTGCCGATCGGGAAGCCAGCGACGTGCCCCAGGGACGGGTGGATCAACTCCGTGAGAAGATCGCCGGCCTGCGTGGCCAGATGCGGTTCCTGAAGGAGATGGCCGCGCAAGTCGAAGCGGCACCCGATCATCAGGTATCCCTGACCGATCCGGATGCCAGGTCCATGAACAGCAGCGGCAGGGGCACTGGGATTGTCGGCTACAACCTCCAGGCAGCGGTGGATGCTGAACACCACCTCATCGTCGCGCATGAGGTGGTGAATGAGGGCAACGACCGGGCGCAACTCGCGCCAATGAGCCGGCTAGCCCAAGCGGCGATCGCCGAACCCGAAATCACCGTCCTGGCCGATCGCGGCGAACACGTGCTGGAATGCGAAGGCACGGGCATTTTTCCCTGCGTGCCGAGAACCGACACATCCGGCAAAGCCCAGCGCGGCTTATTCACCAAGGCCGACTTCGTGTACGATGCCGGCCACGACCATTACACCTGCCCGGCAGGGGCGCATCTGACCAAGGCGCGTGCGCGGTCCGATCATCATGGCGACATTGACCATTACCGCAACCTGAGCGCCTGCCACGACTGCGCTCTGCGGCCGCGCTGCACCACTGAAAAAGTGAAGCGCGTCAAACGATGGAAACATGAGGCGGTCATCGATGCCATGCAAAAGCGGCTGGACATGTTACCCCAGGCCATGGGCATCCGCCGCCGGACCGTCGAGCATGTCTTCGGCACCCTCAAGTCCTGGATGGGCAGCACCCACTTTCTGACCAAGACACTCAAAAACGTCAGGACCGAGATGAGTTTGTGCGTGCTGGCTTACAACATGAAGCGGATGATCCAGATCATGGGCGTCCAGCCCCTCATCGCAGCGATCCGGACCTGATCACGGCTTGCATCTTCAGCAACATCTTCCCCAGCCAACATCTCACCGAAATCTGCAGCCTTCGCTGCGCCGCGTTTTTACACAGCCTCGGTCGCGACCAGTCATTGCCTCGTGCAATATGCTCCCCATTCGTCCATCAACTTTCGCCTCTTCTCTAGAAGGTTTCCGCGCCGGTATGCGGCTTCCGTCTTGTCCTTGACCCGGTGGGCCAAGGCCGCCTCTGCGATTTCGCCGGGGTGATTAGTTTCCTCGCTGACCCAGTCCCGGAAAGCCGAGCGAAATCCGTGGGCGGTCACGCCCTCCTTCATCTCGCGGAGCAATTTCGTCAGCGTCATGTCGCTCATCGGGGCGTCACCTCTGACTCCAGGGAACACAAGCGAGCGCGATCCGATCCGCAGGTCCCGACATCGCTCAAGGATCACAAGCGCCGGTTCTGACAGGGGAATAACATGCTCGCGTGCCGCCTTCATCCGCGCGGCCGGGATGGTCCACAGCTTTTCTTCTAGGTTGAATTCTTCCCACGCCGCGCCTCGGACCTCGCCTGATCGCACGGCAGTCAAGATGGCAAAGCGTAGCGCGAGCCGACTGAAGGATTCTCGCTCCGTGAGCCTCACCATGAATGCGGGCACCTTCGCGTACCGTGGACAGCCTCAACCTCCGCAATGATGCTCTTAGCTTTCCTGAGCGTCTTCTCCGTCGGTTGCTGTGCGATAGCCCAACGGTCGATCAGGTCGCTAATCGGAATGGCTTTGGCTAGGTCATGGTGCGCCGTGGCGGATGCGAACGCGGCCGCCGTGTCGCCTTCCAGCACAGCGCGAAGGGCATTGCGGCCAACTTCATGCTTGTCCATCGTTAAGGAGAGGTCATCGCCGTGTCCGTCCAGCGCCGCTTGATGCATGGCAAGGTCCAGCCGCGCCATGTGAGTCCAGTCTTCAAGTCCGCCTTGTTCGGCTGCCTTCTCCCGCATCTGCCTAAGGCGTTCCACGAGAGCAGAAATCCGTACCTCCTGCGGGGCGTCCCTCAGCGCCGCTGTGATCCTAGCGCGGTCAGCCGCTCCCCCTCCCGCTTGCGCAAGCTCCCGTCGCCTTGCGTCAAACTCTTCATCCAGCTTGACCCACATAATAGCATGGAGGCTGCGGGCCTCTGCCGGATCGGCGGTGCCTAGAGCGATAACGATTTCCTTTTTGCCCCCGTAGGTGGCGATCAGGTCTGTCGGAACCCTGCGACGGGTCGAATAGCGCCCGTTACGGCGCAGCAGCTTGCCCATTTTCTCTGTACCACCTGTGCCATGTGTAACAATCACAGGCGGCACGCGGGGCCTAACGTCTTGATTTTCATGACTTCCCAAGGCTTTCAGCTACTTAGGGAAAGTTGGCGGAGACGGAGGGATTCGAACCCTCGGTGCCGAATTCTCAGCACGACGGTTTAGCAAACCGTTGGTTTCAGCCACTCACCCACGTCTCCAAACATGGCCTGAACACCCGCTTGGGGCGGGCAGCGGCTAGGCGAGGAGCGCTATAACGGCGGCTTTCGCGCAAGGCAACGGGTGTGTGCCATGAAATTCTTACAAACTTGTCCGCAGGATTCGTTCCAGCCCAGAATCGACTCGGGTCGCCGTTCGTTCATTGTCGTTTCAGCTTGCTTTCCGATAATCTGATAGTTGGTCGAAGAGCGGAAAATTCGGGGAGTAGCGGGCATGATCGGGATTTTAAGGCGTGCGACGGCTCGCAATGTGCGGCGGGGTGCGTTGGCATTCGCCGCCGCTGGCATGGCGTTCAGTCCAATTGTTGCGACGGCGCAGGTGCGCACGGTCGATCCCAACACCGCGATCGACGCGGACCTAGCGCCCGTTCCGCCCGCGAACAGCACCCCGACCGACCCCGGCATCGACCGCAGCGTGCCGGCCCCCAGCAACACGGCGCCGGATTATGCCCCGCCTGCGGCGAACAGCACCGCAACGGGCGCGCCGGTGACGTCCAACTCGCCCCCTGCCGCCTTGAGCCCGAGCGAATCCTATCAGGAAGATGACCTGATCGGAGCGGCCGAGGGCGTCTTTGGCAAGGGGGCCGAGGGTCTTGCCGGCATGATCGAGAAGATCCTGAAGGATCAGGGCCGTCCCAACGCCTATATTGCCGGTCGGGAAGCATCCGGCGCCTTTGTCGTTGGCCTGCGCTATGGGTCCGGTACGCTCAATCACAAGGTGGAAGGCAAGCGGGAGGTCTATTGGACCGGGCCGTCGATCGGCTTCGACCTGGGCGGCAATGCGGCCAACACCTTCGTCCTGGTCTATAATCTCTATGACACGCAGGATCTTTACCACCGCTTCCCCGCTGCCGAAGGCACAGCCTATCTCGTTGGTGGCTTCACGGCCAGCTACCTGCGTTGGGGCAGCGTCGTGCTGATCCCGATCCGCCTGGGCGTGGGTTATCGGCTGGGCATCAATGCTGGCTACATGAAGTTCACGGAAAAGCGGAACTGGCTGCCCTTCTAGAGCGGTTTTCGATCAATCTGGATCATATCCGCACGAGCTGAAATAGTTGGCACATTCGGTGGGCTGGAAGATGTCGACGAGCCTGCCGATGAGGCTCCACAGGCCGCTGATGGTGCGCTCGCCTGCTTTTCGGAGCGTGGCCTTGAGGCGGGAAAAGGCTTTCTCGATCGGGTTGAAGTCGGGACTATAAGGCGGCAGGAAGCGCAGCGTTGCCCCTGCCGCCTCGATCCGCTCACGGACCGCAGGTCGCTTGTGGCTCGAGAGATTGTCCATGATGACGATGTCACCAGGCCGCAGTTCCGGCACGAGAACTTGCGCAACATAGGCTTCAAACCAGTCACCGTTGATCGGGCCGTCCAGCACCATTGGCGCGACCATGCTGCTCATGCGGAGGCCCGCGACCAGTGTAGTGGTTTTGCGATGGCCATGTGGGTATCCCATCCGCAACCGCTCGCCTCTGGCACAGCGCCCGTGGCTGCGGGTCATGTTGGTGGCGGTCCACGTCTCGTCGATGAACACCAAACGTTCCGGTTCCAGATCGACCTGGCTCTCGAACCAGTCGTGGCGCTGCCTCAGGACGTCGGGGCGGTCTTGCTCGATGGCATGCCCAGTCTTTTTTTGCGCGTCATGCCCCGCCGCGCGAAGAAGCGGTGCAGCCCGGCAACCGATACTGTCAGACCCGCTTCGGCCAAGGCAATACGCAGCTCTTCGAGCGAGATGTCCTTGCGCGCCTCCCACAAGGCCAAGATGTCAGCCGCTCGCTCCTCTACTCGGCGGGATCGCATGTCGCCACCTTGCGGCTTGGAAGCAAAGGCACCCGTCTCGCGCCTCTGCGCATGCCAACGGATCGCCGTCGATGGCGCCACACCAAACCGCACCGCCGCCGCTCGGCAACTCAGCCCGCCATCAACCGCTGCCAGAAGCCGGACGCGCAAATCCATAGAGAGTGGGTGACCCATCCATGCTGGCCTCCTTCACCAGCACAGATTCTGAATCACAAATCAGCCCGCAAGGGAATCCCTTACCGATTCATAGCGGTCGAAAACCGCTCTAATCCGGCTCAAAGGACAAAGCTGAGCTGCTGGCCTCCCTCGACCGGCTCTTCGGCGTCGAGATTATGCACCCCAAGACCCAGCAGCCGAGCCCCCATGGGTAGGGGCAGCTGGGCGAGCAGCAGGGCGCGCGCTGTTGTCGCCAGCAGATCGGGCGACCGAACCGGGGCGCCCATGCTTTTTGACCGTGTGATGATCCGGAAATCGGCGAATTTGATTTTCAGGACGATGGTGCGGCCATAGGCGCCGCTTTTCTCGATCCTTCCCCAGAGGCTTTGCGAGATCCGGTCTATTTCGGCGACCAGCGCGTCCTGCGTTATCAGGTCGTCGAAAAATGTGTCCTCGACACTGACGGATTTTCTTTCCTGCCGTTCATGGACCGGCCGGTCGTCCTCCCCGCGCGCGGCACGATAATAGAAGGGAGCAGCGCTGCCGAAATGCTGCTGAAGGAAAGGCAGGTCCCGTCCGCGAAGGTCGGCGCCGGTTTCAATCCCTAACGCCTGCATCCGCCGCGCCGTCACCGGCCCTACGCCATGGATACGCCGAACAGGCATCTCCGCCATGAAGCCTGCTCCATCGCCGGGCCGCACGACGCAAATGCCGTCCGGCTTGTTCTGATCTGAAGCGAGTTTGGCGATCAGCTTGTTGTAGGAAACGCCCGCGGAGGCGGTGAGACCCGTTTCTTCGTGGATCATGCGCCGGATTTCCTGGGCGATGACCGTTGCGGAGGCCAGGCCCGGCTTGTTCACAGTGACGTCCAGATAAGCCTCGTCAAGCGAAAGCGGCTGAATAATGTCGGTGAAGCGGGCGAAAATCTCCCGCACATGAGCCGAAACGGCGCGATACACTTCGAACCGGGGCTTCACGAACAGAAGGTCCGGACAGAGCCGCCGCGCCCGCGCGCCGGGCATGGCCGATTTCACGCCAAATGTGCGAGCCTCATAGCTGGCGGTGGCCACGACCCCTCGCGGGCCGCCGCCGCCCACGGCGATCGGCTTGCCCCGCAACGCCGGGTCGTCGCGCTGTTCGACCGACGCATAAAAGGCATCCATGTCGATATGGATGATCTTGCGCGGCCCGGAATCCATGGCAGAGGTTTATGCCACAGCAGGAACGAAAGCAAAACGCGGAAGGCGTCGTCAGGTCAGGACTTCTTGTCCTTCAAGGACTGGAGGACAGCAAAAGGACTGGCTTGTTCTTCCGACAGGACGCCTGCTTCCCGCAGATAGGAGTCCGCGTCGGCAGAACGGGGATAGGGCGTCATGGCCAAGGCCATGGTTTCGGCGACCGCTTCCCCCATGTCGATCGTCTGCCCATCAAAGCCGATGACGTCGCAATCGTCCGAATCGATCTCCAGTTCCTCGTCATCGCCTTCATCGTCGCGCTCCGCGACGAAGCGCAGCAGGAATTCGCTGTCGATCTTCTCGGGCACGGCGACACCGGTAGCGACGCAGGGCTGGGCCAGTTCAGCCCGCACGCGCCCGCGTGCCTCGATGCCGCTATCATTTTCGCTCAGCGTATAATCGGCATCAAGGCGGCTGAGCGAAAGCAGATGGAACCGCCTCGCCAACGCTTCCCGCTCGCTGGCGTTGGCGGTGATCGTCACTCCTTGCGCATGCCGCGCGATCTGATCAGCGCGCACCGGGCGAGAAAATTCGGGTGCCGGGTTGCTCATCCAATATCTCCGGTCAGCAAAGCTTCCAGCGACAATCCGGAAAGCCGAACCCAGCGCGATCGCAAGCGAGATTCGACATGATTGATCGCATCATCCCCCGGCGTCGCGCCACGATACAGGTTGCGCTCCAGCGCTTCCCGCAGTTCCGCCTCGCCCAGCAATGCTGCCTTATAGGCTGACAGCCTGCCGCCCAGCGCGCTCACCATCCGGCCGATATGCTTGCCCACCACGACGTCGCCCACGCCTTCCTGACGCAGCTGGCCGTCCATGTCATCTACGAACAATTCCGTCAGCCACACGCTTTCCTGCGCAGCGCCGATCGCTTCCATCCGCATCAGCACCTGGGCGAGGATGGCGACGATCATGTCGAACCGGCCGTCCATGGTGTCGGGGACCTGGCCTTCCATATACCAATGCGGCTGACGTCCTTCATGGACGATGGCCTGATAGAGCGGCTGCATCGCGTCCTTGGGATCGGTTTTCGCAAACAGGCGCTGAAAGAGGTTTGGCATGTCGAAGCAGTTTCCTGGCTGAGCTGAGCGGAGGCCCCCTTGCCGGGGGTCGCGCATTTCCATATTGATCGGCGGGCCGCGCGATGCAATGGCGGCTTTGGTTTTCGCGTTTTCCCGGGGCCTGTCCCGGCAGGAGAAGTTCATGCGTCAGTTCAGCCGACATCTGTTGCTCGCCGTCGGCCTTGGCGCGCTGGTCCTTGGTACATCCGCTTGCACCCGCATCCGGACACATCAGGGCTATCAGGTGGATAAGCTGCTGGTCGATTCGATCCAGCCGGGTATCGACAACCGTGCCTCGGTTGAAGGAACGCTGGGCCGACCCAGCTTCACCGCGCAATTCGGGGATCAGGACTGGTATTATGTGTCGCGCGACATGCGGGCGCTTGCCTTCTCCAATCCCAAGCCCGTGGCTCAGACGGTGTTGCATGTCCGTTTCGACCCGGCGGGCAATGTGACTGCCGTCGATCGCATGGGGCTTGAGCAGGTCGCCAAGATATCGCCCGCGGGCGATAAGACGCCGACTCTTGGCCGCCATCGCAGTCTGTTCGACGAGATTTTCGGGAACATCGGCGCGGTGGGCGCCGGTGGCATGGGTGGCGGAGGCGGCGGTAGCAATACCGGCGGTGGCGGTCCTAACGGTTCCTAAGGTCCGGATAGCAAGGCTGGCCGGGGTCAACGCTCCCTTTTCGCAGCAGTCTTATTACCGGATTCCCCCTGGCGGCTGTGGCAAGAAAGCATCGCCTTCGCGAGTCTCGAGCGGGCTTGCATGCCAGTATCGGTGACATCAAAAAATTCCGGCGATCCAAGTCATTGGACTTGTTTGGAAACATGGTTAATTTTTCGCGTTAATAAATAGAGACTCGCAACGGCGACGGCTCAGGAATATGCTCAAGCAGTGCCGTCGGCAGTAAGACTAAAGTAGTATATCTCGCGCTGCACGTACGGCGTACTACATAAGGTTAAAGTCAGAATATAACGCATTAACAGTTCGTTAGCGAATTCTGGCACTAACCCTAAATTTCCGCGAGCAGTTCAGGACTCTTGTCGCGCAAATATGCTAGTCATAACTCGTTGAAACGAAAAGAAAGGGTCGCACTGCAGGCATTTGGAAACTGGTCTTTCACGCTTCGTTTGGGGCCTGCTAACGAAGGTGGAAGGGATCATGAGGGGAATACCCAATGGCTTACCCAGTCAATGTGCGTCTGTTGTGCGGTAATGCAATTGTTAGAGAAGGGCTGAGCCGGATCCTCACTGAACGAGATTTCCGGGTTAACCAATATCCCAATATTGCCGCTGCACTCCAGAAGGCGGAGGTGCCGGAAGAAGATACCGGGCCGTCGCTGCTTCTGGTCGATAATGGAACCGAAGAACTTGATGCGGACAGCGTTGCCGTCCTTCAACGGCGATTTCCCTGTTCCTATCTGGTGGTTCTGTCCGACCGGTTCGATTTCCAGACGATGCTGAAAGCCTTCCGGCTTGGTGCAATGGGCTATATCATCAAGGAAATCAGCTGCGACCGCCTGGTCGCGACGCTGCACCTGGTGGCGATGGGCGAACGGGTGCTTCCGCCGCAACTCGCTGATGAATTGCAGTCGCGGCCGACACTCACGGACGCGCTGGAGGTTGAACGGCCAGTCGATGCTGCCAGCCTGTCGGATCGCGAGCTGGAAATCCTGCGCTGGCTGATCATGGGATGCCCCAACAAGGTGATTTCCAAGAGAATGGATATCAGCGAGGCGACGGTGAAGGTCCATGTGAAGGCGGTGCTGCGCAAACTGCGCGTCAAGAACCGCACGCAGGCTGCGATCTGGGCAGCCAATCATGGAATGCGTGGACGGGTGCCGGAGGTAGAGCCGGTAGTGCCAGTGGAGGTGACGATCCCTCATCCCGCGCAGCTGCCGCAGCTTGAATTGGCTGCCATGCCGCTCAGCCGTGCCTGAACTTGACCGTGGCCTGAAAAGGGCTGCGGTCACCCCCTCATAAATTCTGACTGATGCTCCTGCGCGCAAACGCAGGAGCATCAGTAGCCGGGGCGGGGCAGGGCTTCGGCCTGTTGAACAATAGCAAAAGCTGCTATGCTGACCCCGTCCAAGACTCAAGGCGGGAGAGGTCCCATGGCCACGCGCTGGACCATCAAGGGCAAGGAATTTGTCCACTGCAATTGCGCCTATGGTTGTCCCTGCCAATTCAATGCGTTGCCGACGCATGGACATTGTCAGGCCGTTGCCGCGATCGACATCGAACAGGGCCATCATGATGACACCGACCTTTCGGGCTTGCGCATCGGCCTGATCGTCGCCTGGCCGGGGCCGATTCATGAAGGCAGGGGCGAAGCCGTTCCGATCGTCGATGAACGGGCAGACGCGACGCAGAGAGAAGCGTTGCTGCGCATCATGAGCGGGCTGGACACTGTACCCGGCGCCACCTTCTTCCAGGTTTTTGCCACGACCTACACCAGGGTGCACGATCCCGTATTCGCGCCCATCGACCTGCGGGTGGACATTGACGGCCGATCCGCCCGGCTGGCTGTTCCCGGCTGGATCGATGCGCGTGGCGAGCCGATCGTCAACCCGGTCACGGGAGACGCCCATCGTGCGCGCATCAACCTGCCGCAGGGCTTTGAATATGATGTGTGTGAGGTCGGTCGCGGCTGGGCGAAAACCCAGGGGCCGGTCGATGTGCAGCTCAGCGATTCCCATGCGCAGTTCGCCGAGCTTCACCTGACCGAGAGTGGCGTTGTCCATTAGGCCGGTGCCACCACCAGACGGCACGACATTTGTTGTCCATCAGCTATTGTCGCGAAACAGCCTGATCGTCGGAGCGGCGCTGCTGCTGCTGGTGATGATGGCCTGGATGTGGCTCCTTTCCACGCCGGACGCCTCTATGGCAGACATGGCGGGGGCAGGGATGGCGGACATGCCGATAGGCGGAATGCCCATGGCCGTCCAGCCCTTGTCGCCCAGCTATTTTCTCGCCGCCTTCGCCATGTGGTCGATCATGATGGTCGCCATGATGCTTCCTTCCGCCGCGCCCATGATATTGCTGCATGCGCGGATTGATCGAGCGACCAGTCACCATGCGCGTTTGCTGCACAGCCTTATGGTCATGGGCTCTTATCTGCTCATATGGACAAGCTTTTCAGCGATCGCGGCTGGCGCACAGGCCCTGCTGCTGCATGGTGGCTATTTGTCAGCCGAGACGCTGTCTCTGGGTGGTCGCCTGGGCGCTGCTGGCCTGTTGCTGGTGGCGGCTCTCTATGAATTGACGCCTGCCAAGCATCGCTGTCTGGAAAACTGCCAGTCGCCGCTCATCTTCATTCATCGCCACTGGCGCCCCGGTGCAGGCGGCGCCTTCCAGATCGGCATGCGACATGGGCTTTATTGCCTGGGCTGCTGCTGGGCGCTGATGCTGCTGCTGTTTGTGGGCGGCGTCATGAATCTCGCCTGGATAGCATTTTTCACATGCCTGGTCGCAGCCCAGAAGATGTCGCCGCGGCGTTGGCGGTTGGACCGGTGGACCGCTGCATTCCTGTTTCTCGCGGCACTGTTTGTCGCGCTTCGCTGACGCTGTGTGACCCACGCGGCAACGGGGGCCGTATCGGAGCAACCGCTGCATCGCGCGGCAGTTGCTCCGATGCCGGACTGTCAGCCGATGATTTCTTCGAAGATGGCCATGGTGCGTTCGAACCGCGCGAACAGATCATCAAGCTCTTCGGCGGTGATGATCAGCGGCGGGCAGAAGACGATCGTATCGCCCAGTGCCCGCACGATCAGGCCCTGCGTCAGCCCGATTTCGACCAAGCGCGCCCCGGCCTTTACTGCGGGGTCGAAGCTGGTCCGGTTTTCAGGATCGGCATAAAGCTCGATAGCGCCCACCAGGCCTGCGCCACGCACTTCGCCGACATATTTACGACCTTCATAGCTGCGCAGCGCCTTCCAGAATTGCGGCATCAATGACTGCACGTGGCCGACCACATTATCTTCTTCGTAGATTTTGAGCGTTTCCAGCGCGATGGCGCAACTCACCGGATGGCCCGAATAGGTGAAGCCGTGGCCGAAGGTGCCGATGGTGCCGCTGTTCCGGGCGATCGGCGCATAGACCTTCTCATTCACCATCACCGCCGAAATCGGTGCATAGCCGGATGACAGACCCTTCGCCGTGGTGAGGATGTCGGGCTTCATGCCGAAAGTGGTCGAACCGAACATCTCACCCGTCCGGCCATAGCCGCACACCACTTCGTCCGCGACGAGCAGCACGTCATATTTCGTCAGTACCTTCTGCACCTTTTCGAAATAGGTTGCTGGCGGAACGATTACCCCGCCCGCGCCCATGACCGGTTCGGCGAAGAAGGCGGCGACCGTCTCCGGCCCTTCCTCCAGGATCAGCTTTTCAAGATTGTCGGCGAGGCGGGTCGCGAAATCCTCTTCGCTTTCGCCCGGTTCGGCATAGCGGAAGTAATGCGGGCAATCGGTATGCAGAATATTATGGATGGGCAGGTCGAAATCGCGATGATTGGTGACAAGCCCGCTCAGGCTGGCCGAGGCCACGGTAACGCCGTGATAGGCGTTGCGCCGGGCGATGATCTTCTTCTTCTCCGGCTTGCCGATGGCGTTATGATAATACCAGATCAGCTTCACAGCAGAGTCGTTTGCTTCAGATCCGCTGTTGGCAAAGAACACCTTCGACATCGGCACAGGCGCGATCGACAGCAGCTTATTGGCAAGCGCGATCACGGCTGGATTGGAACGTCCGGTGAAGGTGTGATAATAGGGTAATCCACGCAGCGCTTCGCTGCCCGCCTTGGCCAGGCGCTCGTTGCTGAAGCCCAGAGAGGCGCACCACAGGGCAGACACTGCCTCAAGATAGCGGTTCCCCCGATCGTCTTCCACGAAGACGCCATCGCCCTTGGTTATGACGAGGGGACCGACCTCGGGATGGGTCGCTAAGTTCGTGAAGGAGTGGAAGTGAGCTGCAATATCAGCTGCAGCATTTTCGCTGGGATCGTACATTATCTTCGTGCTTCCGATCTTTTAGAAACTGACATTTCGGCCGTCTCCGAGATGGATATGCGCCCGACGACCATTACGCGCACGGGATCGACTTACCCTCATCCATGCAGGGAAGTAGCGTGCCCGTCGGATGCATAAGAATTTTGTGGACACTTATCAACACATGATCATGGAACGGGGCGGTTTGTCTGCGATTCCCGTCGAGTGAGGGCGGCGAACAAGTCCAGATAGAGCGATTTTCCAGCTTTTCCCCGGACCGGGATGCTGAATTGGGTCAATCCATCCATATATGCGATTCTCAGGCCCAATGATGGAGGGTAGTTGGAGCTGCCATGACCCGACGCGTGCCCTTTCAGGACTTTGCGCCGCCCATACGTCCCCAGTCACCTCTTCGGCGAGCAATCACCGCCGCCTACCGGCGGGAAGAACCCGCGTGCATCGTGCCGCTGCTGGAAGCCGCGACTCTTGAGCCATCGGATCGCGAAGCGATCAGAAAAGTTGCTCGCCTGCTCGTGACCACGCTCCGCGCCAATCACAGGGGCAACGGCGTGGAAGGGCTGATACAGGAATATTCACTTTCCAGTGAAGAGGGCGTGGCTCTGATGTGCCTCGCCGAAGCATTGCTGCGTATCCCCGATCATACGACACGCGACGCATTGATCCGCGACAAGCTTTCTGATGGCGATTGGGGATCGCATCTGGGCGGCGGCAAATCACTGTTCGTCAACGCCGCGACATGGGGCCTGGTCGTGACCGGCAAGCTGGTCGGCAGCGTCGATGATGATGGGCTGGGCGCCGCGCTTACCCGGCTGGTGGCGCGCGCGGGGGAGCCGGTGATCCGTCGCGGCGTGGATCTCGCCATGCGGATGATGGGCGAACAGTTCGTCACGGGCGAGACGATCGGGCAGGCGCTCAAGCGCGCTCGCAGGCTGGAAGCGAAGGGCTTCCGCTACAGCTACGACATGCTGGGTGAAGCAGCGACGACCGCAGCCGATGCCGATCGTTATCATGCCGATTATGAGCGTGCCATCCACGCGATCGGAAAGGCGGCGCGCGGACGCGGCGTGTATGAAGGCCCCGGCATCTCCATCAAGCTTTCGGCGCTGCATCCCCGCTATACCCGCGCTCAGGCGGATCGGGTGATGGGGGAATTGCTGCCCCGCGTCCGGCAACTGGCCCTGCTCGCCAAAAGCTATGATATCGGCCTCAACATCGATGCCGAGGAGATGGACCGGCTCGAACTCTCCCTCGACCTTCTCGAAAGCCTGGCGACAGACGCGGGATTGGCCGGATGGGATGGCTTGGGGTTCGTCATTCAAGCCTATGGTAAGCGCTGCCCTTTCGTGATCGACTGGATCATCGATCTTGCCCGGCGTTCAGGACACCGCATGATGGTCCGTCTGGTGAAGGGCGCCTATTGGGACGCGGAGATCAAGCGCGCCCAGATGGACGGCCTTGGCGACTTCCCGGTCTACACGCGCAAGGTGCACACCGATGTCGCCTATATCGCCTGCGCAAAAAAACTGCTCGCCGCGCCCGATGCGGTCTTCCCGCAATTTGCGACCCATAATGCGCAGACCCTCGCGACCATTTACCGCATTGCCGGGCCTGATTTCAGCGTCGGCCAATATGAGTTTCAGTGCCTGCACGGCATGGGAGAGCCGCTGTACGAACAGGTCGTGGGAAAGGAAAATCTCGACCGCCCGTGCCGCATTTATGCGCCGGTTGGCACGCATGAGACGCTGCTCGCCTATTTGGTCCGCCGACTGCTTGAGAATGGCGCCAACTCCTCCTTCGTCCATCGTATCGCGGACCCGGCGATTTCGGTCGATGACCTGATCGCTGATCCGGCGGAGCTGGTCCGTGCCATGCCCCATCCCGGCGCGAAGCATGACAAGATCGCCCTGCCTGCCGATCTGTATCCCGACCGGCGCAATTCGACGGGCTTCGACCTTAACGATGAAAGCACGCTCGCCGCCCTGTCGCAGGCCCTTCGCGATAGCGCCGCGATCGAGTGGAGGGCGGCCCCGACCTTCGGTTCAGGGGAGGCGCGCGCCATACGCAATCCAGCCGATCATCGGGACAGGGTCGGCACGGTGGTGGAACTGGCGGCCGAGGACGCCGCTGCCCTCGCGTCCCGTGCCGCGACATCCGATTGGGGTAGCAGGCCGGTGGAGGAGCGCGCAGCCATTCTGGAACGCGCCGCCGACGCGATGCAGGCGCGCATGCCGATCCTGCTCGGCCCGTTGATCCGCGAAGCCGGAAAATCTCTTGCCAACGCGATCGCGGAGGTTCGCGAGGCGGTCGATTTCCTCCGCTATTATGCGGCGCAGGCACGGGCCAATATCGGCGCCGGGCAGGGTCCTCTGGGACCGATCCTGTGCATCAGCCCGTGGAACTTTCCCCTCGCAATCTTCACCGGTCAGGTCGCTGCCGCTCTGGTTGCAGGCAATCCGGTGCTGGCAAAACCCGCAGCCCAAACGCCACTGATCGCGGCGGAGGCCGTGCGCTTGTTGCATGAGGCGGGCGTGCCCCGGCATGCCCTTCAACTGGTGCCGGGCGATGGCGCGTTGGGCAGCGCTCTGGTAGCGGCGC
The DNA here is from genome assembly GCF_059738765.1 of Sphingobium sp. RC1. NCBI lineage: Bacteria > Pseudomonadati > Pseudomonadota > Alphaproteobacteria > Sphingomonadales > Sphingobiaceae > Sphingobium > Sphingobium sp. RC1. Next base: position 123,137 of record NZ_AP027306.1, on the reverse strand, counting down.
CGGAAACCGCAGGCGTGATGTTCACAGGATCGACCGCCGTCGCGCGGCTGATCCAGGGCCAGCTTGCCAAGAGGCTTTCACCCGCAAGCCACCCTATTCCGTTTGTCGCCGAAACGGGCGGGCAGAACGCGATGATCGTTGACTCGTCCGCTCTGGCCGAACAGGTGGTGGCGGACGTGCTGGTCTCCGCATTCGACAGCGCGGGTCAGCGCTGTTCCGCGCTGCGCATACTCTGCTTACAGGAAGAGGTGGCGGATCGCATTCTGCTGATGCTCAAGGGCGCGTTGCGGGAAATGCGCGTTGGCAGCACCGATGCGCTGAGGACGGACATCGGGCCTGTGATCACGCAGGCAGCAAAGATGGCGATCGATCAGCACATCGCCAAAATGCGCGAGCGCGGAAAACGGGTTGATCAACTCGCCCTGCCTGCCGAGGCGGCGCACGGCACCTTCGTTGCGCCAACGATTATCGAGATCGACGATATAGCCGAGTTGGAGCGGGAGGTTTTCGGCCCGGTTCTGCATGTCGTGCGTTTCCGCCGGGAACGGTTGGGCGCGCTGATCGATTCGATCAACGCCACTAGCTATGGGCTGACCTTCGGCCTTCACACCCGGCTCGATGAGACCATCTCTTATGTCACATCGCGGGTGAGAGCGGGCAATCTCTATGTGAACCGCAACATGATTGGCGCGGTTGTCGGCGTCCAGCCGTTCGGGGGCTGTGGGCTCTCTGGAACGGGACCTAAGGCTGGCGGGCCGCTTTATCTTGACCGGCTGGTGACGCGGCCATTCGCATGTGGATGGAAGTCGCGGTATCCGGCTTCACCCATCCATGATTTCGCAGATTGGCTGGAAACAAAGGGCGAAATCGGCAGCGCGGCGAAAGCGCGCAACTACGCCGACGCCTCTGCTTTGGGAGCGGAACGCGCGCTCGCCGGACCAGTCGGGGAACGCAATCTTTACAGCCTGCATCCCCGTGGTCAGGTGCTGATGAAGCCCGCGAGCCGAGATGGCTTGTTCGAACAGATGGCCGCCATCCTTGCGACCGGAAACCGGGGCGTGGTTGCGGAAGCGCTTTCCGACGATTTGCCCCAAAATGTCGCCGCTGCGTTTGCGGCCCTGCCTGACGGGCCTTATGCAGTGGCCCTGGTGGAAGGAGATGAGGCAGCCGTTGCCCGAGCCGTGGCGGAAGTCGCGGCGATGCCGGGGCCTATCATTTCCGTTCATGTAGCCGAGCTGGACCAGCCCCTTGCCTATCATTGCGATTGGTTGCTTGAAGAAGTGTCGATCTCCATCAACACGACCGCTGCCGGGGGTAATGCCAGCCTGATGATGATCGGATAGCGCTTACGCCGACGCTTCCATAGCCGGTCCCCTCGCGGATTGTGCTACAACAGCTTCAGCCGGATGTTGCGATATTCCACCTTCATCGGCGGACCTACGTGCGCCTGCATCCCGATCTCGCCCTTGCGCCGACAATCCGCCGATTCATCGATCGCCGCTGCCATCAATTGGCCGTTCAACAAATGATAGATTGCCGGACCCTTGGCGATGATATGGGCTTCGTTCCATTCAGCTTTGATCGCTGCTTTCATAGGGCCGGGCTCACCAATGGCGCCGATTATTTGCGACGGCGGTGACGTTGTTCGCGTAAACTGACCACGGCGGGCGATAAAGCCGCGCCCCCTCTCCTCATAGACCATGGCCGTGAAGAGATTCCGGCCATCGATATCAAACTGTAATCCTGACATGGCGAAGCGGTTGGTGGGCGTGATCTCGTCTTTGACAACGGTGCTGCGGTAGTTGACGCCGCTGTTGCCTTCAGGGGTGATCCGATACTCCGCCTTCAATTCGAAATCCTCGGGCTTCCCGCCTTCCCAGATCAGGAAAGTGTTGCTCCGAAGCAGTGTGTCCGGCGTCACCTCGCCAACTATGGTTCCATTTTCTACGCGCCAATAGCGTGGATCACCGCGCCAGCCCGCCAGGGTGTGACCGTCAAACAAGGATTTGAACCCCGGCCCGTCGCCGTCAACGGGCCGGGGCATCAGGGGCATAGCTTTTGGCGCGGGTGCCTCTGGCCGTTGCGCCGCCACGGCCAAGCGAGGGAACAACGTCAACGTGGTCGCTGCGGCGATGAATGTCCGACGTCCGGTCCTCTGATCCATGCTGCTCTCCAATGTCGATACGCTGGTTCGACGGTTATCAGCATGGTCGCGAAAAGTCCTGCTCGGTCAAGCCGGGTGCCGCCCGTACCGCCGGAAGGATCATCAAAAGCGATATATTGCTAGAGACGGTAATTTCGCGGGACAGCGTCCGGCGCTTATCTGTCAAAAGCGCTGTAAAATCAGTCGCTCGTTTGGCGCCTTTAGCGTCCAAAAATGGTGCCCAGAAGAGGACTCGAACCTCCACGACCTTGCGATCGCCAGCACCTGAAGCTGGTGCGTCTACCAATTCCGCCATCTGGGCACGGGGTAGGACGGCGCGATTAGCCGTTGGTCCTCACACTGTCAATTCCGCGACGGGCATTATTTTTCTTCCTTTCTGGTTTTCTGCGCGTCAGCGTCTATTGCATCAGGCAGGACGCATTGATTGCCAATGGAGACAGCCGATAGCCCCCTTCCAAGCCGCGCCGCTCGCGCTGTTCGCCCGTCCCGATGGGGTCCGGCTCGCATATCGGTATCGTGCGGGCGCGGGGCCGACCATTGTCTTTCTGCCTGGCTACATGTCCGACATGGAAGGTGGCAAGGCGGTGGCGATCGACGCATGGGCGGCGCAGACCGGGCGGGCGATGCTGCGGCTCGACTATGGCGGCAATGGCGCCAGCGAAGGCCGCTTTGAGGATGGCACGCTCGCCAGTTGGCGTGACGATGCGCTGTTGTTGATCGATGCCTTGACGGAAGGGCCGTTGCTGCTGGTGGGATCGTCCATGGGCGGCTGGATTGCCTTGCTGATCGCGCTGGCTCGGCCTGACCGCGTTGCCGGGCTGGTCGGAATCGCGGCCGCGCCGGATTTCACCGAATGGGGCTTTAGTGATGCGGACAAGGCTTTGCTGGCCACTCAGGGGCGGCTGACCGAACCCACGCCCTATGGCGATCAGCCGCTGGTGACGACGCTAGCCTTCTGGCAGTCGGGCCAGGCGCTGCGCCTGTTGAACGGCCCTGTCGCCATTGATTGCCCCGTGCGGCTGCTCCAAGGGCAGGAGGACCGCGACGTCCCCTGGCAGACCGCGCTGCGGCTCGCCCAGCGCCTGCATTCATATGACGTGCAGACGTTGCTGATTAAGGATGGCGACCACCGCCTGTCGCGTGAAGGCGACATTGCATTGCTGATCCACACTCTCGGCAGTCTTTTGGACACTCTTTGATGATCTTCTTCCTTCCGCTGCTGCTTTTGACGCCGCAAGCCTATGATCCGGAAATTGAGGCGGTGATGAACCGGCCCAAGAAGGAGGCGCAGGCGCCCGTACCAAGCCGCGCTGCTGACGGTCGCATTCCCGTTCCGGAAAAATATGCCAAAGCCTTCCAGGCCTGTCTCGACGAGGCGCTACAATCGCCTGAGCAGGGCGTCGCGTTCGCGCAGAAATGGCGGTTGGAAGGGGGCAGCTTCTACGCGCGCCATTGCATGGGTTTCGCCTATGCCCGTGCGGAGCGGTGGGCGCCTGCGATTGTGTCTTTTGAACAAGCCGCTGATGAGGCTGAGCGCAGCGGCGAAATGGCGCAGAGCGCGCGCTTATGGGCGCAGGCCGGTAATGCCGCGCTGGCAGCGGGTGATCCCGCCAAGGCGCGCACCAGTTTCGACGCGGCCCTGGCGCGCGGCCTGCCCGATGGCGTGGAAAAAGGCGAAACGCATCTCGATCGCGCTCGCGCCCTTGTTGCGCTGGGCGAAGTCAAGGAAGCGCGCGATTCGCTCGATGTGGCGCTGGCGCAAGTGCCGCAGGACCCGCTGGCCTGGCTCCTCTCGGCCACGCTCGCGCGCCGCGCCGGGGAGTTGAAGCTGGCGCAGGCGCATATCGCGCGGGCCGTGCAGCTCTCTCCCGATGACGCATCGGTGGCTTTGGAGGAGGGCAATATCGCTGTCCTGACCGATCATGCCGACATCGCCCGATCGGCCTGGCAAAGAGCAGTCAAGCTCGCGCCGCAATCGCCCGCGGGCAAGGCGGCCGCCGATAATCTCACCCGGCTGCCGCCCGCCTGAACCCGCCTATTTAAGGTAGAAGTCGACGGTCGTGACCACGCGGACCTTCTTGTAGGGCGTGTCGCTCGATCCGTCCGCCTCTCCATCGCGTGGATCGATGGAAAAATAGCCCTGGGTGGCGCTCTTGATGGCCCCGACGCTCGCCCCGCTGTCGCGTGCGAATTGCTCGGCTGCGGCGCGGGCATCGCGGGTCGCGGCGGCCACCATGGGCGGCTTGACGTCGTTGAGCTTTGTGAAGCTGTAACGCATGCCTGACCCTTCCTGGAGCGTGACGCCCCGGCGGACCAGGTCGAACTGCTGCGCGACGGCTTTCTGGGCGCGTGCGATGTCGGTCGTGCGCAACAACATGCGCTGAGTGATCGTGATCGTGTTCACGCCATTATTGATATATTGATTCACGCCCGCGCCCGTGGGGGTCAGCGCCTCCGGCTTGAAGCCGAGGCTCGTGAAATAGGCTTTCAGCTCTCGTGTGTTGTTGTCGATCTCGGCGCGCACGGCGGGCAGGTCGAAACCGGTCGCGGCGTAGCTGATCGACCAGGTTGCAAGGTCGGCCGTGACATTGCGTTCCGCCAGGCCCCTAACTGTGACCGACCGGTCCGCAGCCTTCGCGCGCTTCAGCCCGTCACCCAGCAGATAGCCGCCACTGACCAGCCCCAGCGCCAGCAACCCGGCACAGCCCAGCAGCACCTTGTCGCGATACTCGATTGCCATTCGCGTCTCCTCTTCCATCCATGCCTGCGCCGCCCTATCTTGAGATCATTCCTGCCATTGCCGAGATGAACCGTTGCTTGATAGTGACGAACGGAGCGACCGCTTGACCAAATATCTGCATACAATGATCCGCGTGACTGACGTTGACCGCACGGTCGCTTTCTTCAAGCTGTTGGGGCTGGAGGAGCAGAAACGCTTCGACAATGAAAATGGGCGCTACACGCTCGTTTTCCTGGCCGCGCCGGGGGATGAGGATGCTCAGGTGGAGCTGACCTACAATTGGCCACCGGAAGATGGCAGGCCAGCGGAAAGCTACGGCGAGGGTCGGAATTTCGGCCATCTCGCCTATCGCGTCGATAATATCTACGAGGTTTGCCGGCGTCTGATGGATGCTGGCGTCACCATCAACCGCCCCCCGCGCGACGGCCACATGGCCTTTGTCCGCACGCCCGACAATATTTCGATAGAGTTATTGCAGGACGGTTATCTCGATCCGGCCGAACCCTGGGCGTCCATGCCCAATACCGGCGTCTGGTAAGCCCATGCTGAGCGTTGTCCGCATACCGGTGCTGTCCGACAATTATGTCTGGCTGCTGCATGATGATGCCAGTGGCGAGACCGTGGTGATCGACCCGGCGGTGGCGGACCCTGTGCTGGCAGAGGCGGCCGAGCGGGGCTGGACCATCAGCCAGATCTGGAACACGCACTGGCATGGCGATCATGTGGGCGGCAACGCGGAGATCAAGGCGGCGACTGGCTGCCTGATCACCGGGCCGACCGCAGAGGCGGTCAAGATCGGCTCGCTTGACCGCAAAGTGGGGGAAGGGGACAAGGTTCGCATCGGCGATCATGTCGCCACCGTAATGGAGGTGCCCGCCCATACGGCAGGTCATATCGCCTATCATTTGGCGGACGATCACATCATTTTCGTGGGCGACACGTTGTTCGCCATGGGCTGCGGGCGGCTGTTCGAAGGGACGGCGGATCAGATGTTCGCCAACATGACCCGCCTCGCGGCACTGCCGGACGACACGATGGTCTATTGCGCCCATGAATATACACAGAGCAATGGCCGTTTCGCCCTGACGATCGAGCCGGACAATGAGGCGCTGGCCGCCCGCATGGCGCAGGTCGATGCCGCACGCGGACGGGGTGAGGCCACCGTGCCCACGACCATCGGGCTGGAGCGTGCGACCAATATCTTCATGCGCGCGAGCGACGCCGCCGAACTGGCTCGCCGCCGAACGGCCAAGGATACCGCCTAACGGTTCGGGCGTTACGCCAACGTCTCCTTTTATGGAGAGATGTGCAGGAGGATTGCCATGCGTGCATCCATATGTCTGATGCCACTGATGCTGGCAGCGTGCGCAGGCGGTAGCGAGCCCCCGCGCCTTACGGAAAAGCAGGCAGCCCGGCTTGAGGCCGCACTGGACGGCAAAGTCGCGGGCGAGCCAGTCAACTGCGTGAGCCGCTATCCGGGCTCCAGCCTCACCGCTGTCAGTGAAAGCGTGTTGCTGTACCGGGTGAGCGGCCGCCTCATCTATCGCAATGACCTGATCGGCAGTTGCACCGGGTTGGGGAGGGGCGATACGTTGATCATCAAGCCGACAGGCTCGCAATATTGTCGCGGCGACATTGCGCGGAGCGCCGATCTGGTCACCGGGTCGATCAGCGGCGGCTGCGCGCTCGGCTCTTTCACGCCCTACCGCACCCCCGGCCGCTGACCGTCAGCCCTTGTAGAGCGCGTCCAGCCGCTCTTGATAGCGCGCCTTGATCACGTGGCGGCGGATCTTCATGGATGGCGTCATCTCGCCATTTTGGATGGTGAAGGGTTCGTCCGCCAGGATGATGCGCCGGACCCGCTCTGTCACGGACAGGTCTTCATTCACCCGATCGACCGCCGCCCTTAACGCTGCCTGATAGGCGGCGTTGGATGCGGTGTTGTCCGCGTCAAGGCCGTGCGCCCCCGCCCATTCGCGCGTCCACTCGGCGTCGGGCACCAGCAGCCCCACCAGATGCGGTCGCCGGTCGCCATAGACCATGGCCTGACCGACCTCAGGTTGTAGCGTCAGCATGCCTTCGACCTTTTGCGGCGACACATTGTCGCCCTTGTCATTGACGATCAGGTCCTTCTTGCGGTCGGTGATGCGAATGCGCCCCTTGCCATCGATCTCGCCAATGTCGCCGGTATGCAGCCAACCGTCCTTCAGCGCCTTTTCAGTCTCGGCAGCATTGCGCCAATAGCCCTGCATCACCAGTTCGCCGCGCACCAATATTTCGCCATCATCGGCGATCCTGACCTCGACGCCATCCAGCGGCGGGCCGACCGTGTCCATGGCGATGCCCGCGCTCGGTCGGTTGCAGCTGACCACCGGCCCGGCCTCGGTCTGGCCATAGCCCTGCAACAGCGTCAGCCCCATCGCATCGAAGAACAGGCCGACATCGGGATTGAGCGGCGCGCCGCCCGACACCAGTGCCTTCATCCGCCCGCCAAAGCGCTTGGCGATCTTGGGCTTGAGCGTCCGGTTCAGCAGCAGCTTCATCGGCAGGTCTGCGATCGACCCATCACCCCTCTGCTCCTTCGCCGCGATCCGCAGCGCTTGCGCCAGCAGCCAGGCGGGGAACTTGCCCTGCTTCTCGATCGACTTGATGATCCGGGCGCGCAGCACCTCGAACAGGCGGGGCACGACGACCATGATCGTCGGCCGCGCTTCCTCTATGTTGCTGGCGAGCTTCTCCAGCCCTTCCGCATAATAGATCTGCCCCGCGAGCATGATCGGCAGGAACTGGCCGCCGCTATGTTCATAAGCGTGGCTGAGCGGCAGGAAAGACAGGAATACTTCATCCCCCCAGCCGAAATCCTCCGCCACCAGCCTGCCTGCGCCTTCGATATTGCACAAGATCGCGCCATGATGCTGCATGACGCCGCGTGGCGCACCACCCGTGCCGCTGGTGTAGATGATGCAGGCGAGGTCATTCCGCCCGGCGGTCTGTTCGGCGGCGCAGGCGTCGGGATCGGCGATGCGGGACGCGACCATGTCGGCCCACAGATGGCAGGACAGATCGCCCTGCGCGCCCCGGAGCGGTTCCATGCCGATGATGAAGCTCGCTTGCGATCGCAATACGGCGGGCATCAGCGTCTGGGCCAGTTTGGCCGTCGACACGATCACCGCGCGGGCGCCGCTGTCTGTCAGGATGTGCTGATGATCGCGCGTGGTGTTGGTGGTGTATGTCGGCACCGTCACGCATCCCGCCGCCATGATGGCAAGGTCGGCGATGCAAAATTCGGGGCGGTTCTCGCTTACCAGCATGACCGGGTCGCCTGGCTTCAGCCCTTGCGCCTTGAGCGCGGTGGCGAGCCCTGCCACCTGCAACGCCACCTCGGTCCAGCTGAGCGATTGCCACCCGCCAGCCGTCTTGCGCCACAGGAAGGGGAGGTCGCCCATTTCCTTTGCGCGGGCAAAGAACATGGTCACCAGATTGGGATACTGTTCGATCGCCCGCAAAGCAGCGCAACTCCTTGATTCAAGAGCGCGTCCGATGCGCGCATCCGCTCCTTGTCGACGCTATAGCCGCGCCTTGCCGTAGCGGTCACGCATTTTTCAGTCGAACAGCCCGTCCTGTAATCCGGCGGGAGGATTGAGCCCCAGATGCTTCCAGCCCGGCCCATTCAGGCAGCGGCCCCGCGCCGTGCGGGCGATAAGGCCAAGCTGGATCAGATAGGGTTCGATCACCTCTTCGATCGTGTCGCGCGGCTCTGATAATCCGGCCGCTAGCGTCTCGACCCCGACCGGCCCCCCGCGATAGATGTCGGCGATCATCATCAGGTAACGGCGGTCCATCAGGTCCAAGCCCAGCTGGTCGACCTCGAGCCGACTGAGCGCCGCGTCCGCCGCCTTGGCATCCACCGCCTCGACGCCCGCGACATTCGCAAAGTCGCGCACCCGCCGCAGCAGCCGCCCGGCAATGCGCGGCGTCCCGCGCGATCGCCGGGCAATCTCGATCGCCCCGTCGGAGGTGATACCAAGGTCGAGCAACCGCGCCGCGCGCCGCACCACCAGCTCCAGTTCCTCGACCGTGTAGAATTGCAGCCGCACCGGAATGCCGAAGCGGTCACGCAGCGGCGTCGTCAGCAGTCCTTGCCGTGTTGTTGCGCCTACCAGGGTAAAGCGGGGCAGGTCTATCCGCACCGACCGCGCCGAAGGACCCTCGCCGATCATCAGGTCAAGCGCGCGGTCCTCCATTGCGGGATAGAGAACCTCCTCGACTGCGGGATTCAGCCGGTGGATCTCGTCCACGAACAGGACGTCGCCCTCATCCAGATTGGTGAGCAGCGCCGCCAGATCCCCGGATTTGGCGATCACAGGCCCTGACGTTGCGCGGAAGCCGACGCCCATTTCCTTGGCGACGATCTGCGCCAGCGTCGTCTTGCCGAGGCCCGGGGGGCCGAAAAACAGCACATGATCCAGCGCATCGCCACGCTGCTTTGCTGCCTCGATAAAGACCCGCAAATTGCCGCGCGCAGCCTCTTGCCCGATGAACTCGGTCAGGGATTTGGGCCGCAGGGCAGCATCCACATCCTCCGCCCGGCGCGTGGAGGCGATCAGCCGTTCCTCGCTCACTTGGCCGCCTTCCGCAGCGCCAGCCGCACCAGCGCGTCCAGGGTTGCGCTATCGCCCAGCTCTTCTTCCGCAGCAGCGACAGCGCTGCTCGCCTCCGCAGGCTTGAAGCCCAAATTCTGGAGCGCAGAAATCGCATCCGCTCCCAGCCCCCCGGCCATGACAGGCGCAATGCCCGCGCCCAACACGCCGCCAGCGCCCGGCGCCGCGCCGATCTTGTCCTTCAGTTCATTGACGATCCGCAGCGCCAGCTTCGGGCCGACGCCATTGGCGCGCGCGACCATTGCCTTGTCCCCGGTCGCCACCGCGCGATGCAGTTCGGCCGGTTCAAGCGCCGACAATATCGCCAGCGCCACCCGCGATCCCACGCCTTGCACGCCAATCAGCAAGCGGAACCAGTCACGTTCTTCGCCGCGTGCAAAGCCGACCAGTCGGATCGAATCCTCCGACACCAGCATTTCGGTATGCACCGTCACCGCTTCGCCTACCGGTCCCAGCGCCGACAAGGTTCGCGAGGATGCGCCGACGAGATAGCCCACGCCCCCCACGTCGATGATCGCATGGTCGGTGCCCGTGCTATCCAGCCGCCCTTTGAGTTTCGCGATCATGCCCCGCACCCTTTGGTCATGATCTGTTCTTTACAGCCTCTCAAGGATAGCGCCAGTCAAAAGCGCGCCTGCCTTGGCACCAATTCCCGCGCCGGACGTAGTGCAGCCCGATCCCTAATCTAACAGGAACCCATTGATGCCGACGCAAGCGCCTTTGCTTTCTCCTCAGGACTTCGCCTGTCCCGCCATCCGCCTCTCCGGTCCCGTCGATCAGTCCATGTATCTGTACTTCAAGGACGCGCTGGCAGCGGCGCCTTACGACGGGCTGGTGGTGACAGAAGTTTCGACGCTTGGCGGGGACCCGGAAATCGCGCGGATGATGGGGGAGGATATCCGCTTTCATTCGGAACTCGGCGCCGCGCGGCGGCTGGTGTTTCTGGGAAAGACCGCCGTCTATTCGGCGGGCGCGACCTTCATGGGCTTTTTCGCCAAGGAAAACCGCTACCTCACGCGTGGCACGCGGGTGATGATCCATGAACGGCTCATCACCAAGGACATCCACCTTCAAGGTCCGCTGTCCACCTGCATCGCACCGCTAAGGGCCGCGTTGAACGAGATTGAGGCGTCCATTGCCATCCAGAATGAAGGCTTTTCCAACCTGATCCTGGGCTCCAGCATCTCGCTTGACGAAGTGCTGAAACGCGCACCGGAAAACTGGTATCTCGAAGCAAATGAAGCCGCGACGCTTGGTCTGGTGGCGGCGGTGCTCTGATCCGCTTGCCAGCTTCGTCATTTTGCGGCTTTCTGGGCGGATGAAGTCTTCCTCCACCCGCTCTCCGGTTTTTCCCTGGCGTTACGGCATGTTCCTAGTGCTGCTGGCGACCGCCTTGCCGTTCGGCTTGATGATGCCCTGGCATCAGGCGGTGATGGCAGGGTTCGACTGCGCCTCTCTCGCCTTCATCGCCGCAGCCGCGCCGCTTCTGAAAGCCGACCCCGATCGCATGCGCCGGACCGCGCAGGAAAATGATGCCAATCGCCGCCTGATGCTGCTCCTGACCGGCATTGTCTCGCTGGTGGTGCTGGTCGCGGTGGGAGCAGCCGTCAGCCAGCATGGCGGCCCCAACGCAGCGGCCGTCGCGCTGTTGCTGGTGACGCTGGCGCTTGCCTGGCTCTTTTCCAACCTCGTCTATGCGATGCATTATGCGCATCTCTTCTACCTCGCCGATCCGCGTGGGAAGGATCAGCAGGGCATCGACTTCCCGGGTACGAAGGAGCCCGGATACAGCGATTTTCTCTATTTCGCCTTCACCCTCGGAATGACCTTCCAGACCTCCGATGTCACGGTGACCGGCACATCCATGCGTCAGGTGGTGACCGCGCATTGCCTTGCAGCGTTCCTGTTCAACCTCGGCATTCTGGCCTTCACCATCAATGTGCTGGGCGGCGTCTGAGGCGGCTTCACGGCTTGCTTACCATTTCCCGGCATAAGCCAGGCATGTCTTCCGCTGCCGATCCTTGTCCGTCCTCTGCCGTCAGCCATGGCGTAGGCTTCGCCGGACTGGCGGGGCTCGCACTTTGGGCAATGGTGGCGCGCCATTATGGGATGAACGGCCCCAATGCGGGTTTCGCGGCGGTGATCGCCTGCGGGCTGCCGATGATCTTGTGGTCGCTGCTGGTGGACAAGGTCCATCGCAATGCATCGACCGGTATCGACTGGCAGGCGCCCCCCCGGCCATGGCGCGCCGTCCTCGACATCAGCCTCGTCAAGATTGCTGGCCTCTGGGCAACATGGCTGGCGATCGCGATTTTCTACTGTCTCGCCCGCTGGTACTGGAGCGGGAATTATCATTATTCCATGAACCTGTTCATGGGCGCGGCCCCTTGGCTTGTGTTGTTCTCGGTTCCCTATGTCGTCTGGCTGGACCGGCGACTGGTCGAACCCCGCGACGCCACCCATGCCTTCGGACAATGGGTCGTAGGCGGAGCAGCGGGCGCGCCCGACATGGCGCAGGTCGCCAATCATGCCCGTGCATGGGCGGTCAAAGGCTTCTTCCTTGCCTTCATGCTCTCCATCGTGCCGGGCAATTTTGCCAGCGTGGTGGACTGGCGGTTGGATCATGCCTTCTCCAATCCGGTGAACCTTGCCGCATTCCTGATCGCGGTCATGTTCATGATCGATGTCTGCATGGCGACGGTCGGCTATTTGCTGACCTGCAAGCCGCTCGATTCCCACATACGTTCGGCCAATCCGTTGCTGACCGGTTGGGTGGCAGCGCTGATCTGCTACCCGCCCTTCGTGCTGATGGGTTCAGGGGGACCGCTCGACTATCACGCAGGCGGCGCGGAATGGGACGTCTGGACGCAGGGACATGCGACCTTGCAATGGATAGTTGGCGGCTGGCTTGTCCTGCTTACCGCAATCTATGCCTGGGCGACGGTGGTGTTCGGCATCCGCTTTTCCAACCTCACCCATCGCGGCATCCTGACCCATGGGCCGTATCGCTGGACGCGGCATCCCGCCTATCTGTCAAAGAATCTCTTCTGGTGGTTTTCGGCGCTGCCCTTCCTCACGGTTTCGGGAAGCCTCACCGACATGGTGCGCAATTGCGCGATGCTGGCGGCGACCAACGCCGTCTATTATTGGCGCGCCCGGACGGAAGAAGCCCACCTCTCGACTGATCCCGCCTATCGCGACTACAGCGAATGGATGGAGCGCAACGCGCCCGTCCCACGCTTCTTCGCCTGGGCAACGGGCCGCAGGCGCAAGGATCAACCGGCCCTGACGCCAGCGGAATAGTTCAGAAGCTTTCCTCGTCATACACGCGGGAAAGGTCGCCTGCCCATTCGCCATGATAGCGCTCGAGCATATCTTCGGCATGCGTCCGCCCGGCCGCCACGATCTCGTCCAGCGGTGCCAGATAGCCCGTTTCATTGTCGCCGATATCGTTCAGCCGTGCCCGCGCCCTCAGCCCGCTGCGGCTGATATCCAGCACTTCCGCCGCGATGTCGCGCAGCTTGCGCCCGCCCGGCAATGGCGCATTCAGCGCCAACTTCGGCGCGGCGTCGCGCAGCGTTTGGCGGTCCTCCAGGGTCCAGTCCTTCACCAAATCCCAAGCGGCATCTAGCGCGCCCTGATCATAGAGCAGGCCAACCCAGAAAGCGGGGAGGGCGGTGATGCGATCCGCGCGTCCGCCATCGGCCCCGCGCATTTCAAGGAAGCTCTTCAATCGCACTTCCGGGAAGGCGGTCGAAAGATGATCTTCCCAATCCTTCTCCGTCGGCTTCTCACCCGGCAGAATGGAAAGCTTGCCGTCCAGAAAGTCGCGGAAGCTGAGGCCAGCCGCGTCGATATAGCGGCCATCGCGGTAAACGAAGTACATCGGCACATCGAGCGCATAGTCGGCGTACCGCTCATAGCCAAAGCCGTCCTCGAACACGAAGGGCAGCATGCCCGTGCGGTGCGGGTCGGTATCCGACCAGATATGGCTGCGATAGGACAGGAAGCCGTTGGGCTTGCCTTCGGTAAAGGGTGAATTGGCGAACAACGCCGTCGCCAACGGCTGCAGCGCCAGGCTGACGCGGAACTTCTGCACCATGTCCGCCTCGCTGCCATAGTCGAGGTTCGTCTGGATGGTGCAGGTTCGCAGCATCATGTCGAGGCCCATCGTGCCTACGCGCGGCATGTGCCGCAGCATGATATCGTAGCGCCCCTTGGGCATCACGGGCAATTCGTCGCGTGTCTTGTCCGGCCACATGCCCAGGCTCAGGAAGCCGAGGCCGAGCATATCGCCGACATATTTGACCTGTTCCAGGTGCCGGTGCGTTTCCGCGCAAGTCTGGTGAAGATTTTCCAGCGGCGCCCCGGACAGTTCCAGCTGTCCCGCCGGTTCCAGGCTGACCGTTCCATCGGCTCCGGACAGGGCGATGATGTTATCGCCCTCGAACACCGGGCTCCAGCCATAGCGGGTGAGGCCGATCAGCAGCGTGTGGATGCCGCCCTGCTCGCTGTAGGACGGCGCATGATGATCCGTCCTGGAATAGACGAACTTCTCATGCTCGGTGCCGATACGCCAGCGATCCTTGGGCTTGGCGCCTTTGGAAAAGGCCACGATCAGCTGGTCGCGGCTTTCGATGACGGGATCGATTCCCCCGGAGTCGGTTCTCGTGCTCATGCCCCGCCTTAGCCTGTCCCCCTTGCGCGTCAATCGACAGCGCGCGGGGGACAAATAGGTTGCGTCCACCGGGGCTGCAATCCCATTTCGGATTGCAACTGGAACAGCTATCCTATCGCCAGTCGCCGTTCAGCGTCATCCACGCCGACGTCGCGGCGATCGCCGCCGTTTCCGCCCGCAATATGCGTGGCCCCAAAGACACCGGCACCGCCTTCGTCACGGCCCGGATCGCCTCCCGCTCTGCCGGGTCGAAGCCGCCCTCCGGCCCGATCAGGAACGCCGCCGCACCCTGATGCGCCCGCAATGTTTCCACCAGCGGCGCCCCGCCCGTCTCGTCCGCAAAGAACAGCCAGCGCTCGCCGGGCCAGTCCCGCAACAAAGCGTCCAGTTTCACCATAGCGCCCAACTCAGGCAGCGCCGTCCGCCCGCACTGTTCGGCCGCCTCGACCAGATGGGCGTGCAGCCGGTCGAGGTTCAGCTTGTCCACCACCGCGCGCCGTGTCAGCACCGGTTGCAGCTTCGCAACCCCCAACTCACACGCCTTTTCCGCGATCAGGTCGATGCGGCCTTTCTTGATCGGCGCGCAACATAGCCAGAAATCCGGCACCTCTTCGGGAGCCTTGGTCTGGCTAATGCATTCCAACACCAGATCGCGCTTGCGCATGTCCCGCACTCGCGCGGCCCATTCGCCGGACCTGCCATCGAACAGCAGGACGATGTCGTCCGGCTTCACCCGCATGACGCTGATCAGATAATGGGCCGGGTTGCCATCGACCGGCACGGCCACGCCGTCGCCTAACTGCGTTTCGACATGCAGGCGTGGCGCGCTTTGCGGCGGCCAGGCAGGGGTTGCGGTCATATGCCAATGCTCCGTTCGGGCTGAGCTTGTCGAAGCCCTCTACTTCTCTAAAGAGGAAGAACGGCCCTTCGACAAGCGAGCGTGACGTTGATTGACAGTATAGTCCCAGACAGCGAGGCCCGCGGCCTGCTCGCGCGCTTGCCCGCGACGCCCCGCGCGCTTGCGCTGCTGGCTCGGCTCGATCGTCCGATCGGCTGGTGGCTGCTCTTCTGGCCCGGCGCCTGGGCGGTGGTTTTGGCGGGCGGGGCAGGGGAGCGCTGGCCGCTCATCCTCTGGCTCCTGCTCGGCAGCATCGCCATGCGTGGGGCTGGCTGCGTCTTCAACGACATCGTCGATCGCGATCTCGACCGGGAAGTCGCCCGCACCGCTGCCCGCCCGCTCGCCAGCGGCGCTCTTTCCCTGCGTACCGCCTGGACATGGCTCCTCCTTCTTTGCCTCATCGGCTTGGTTGTCCTGCTGCAACTGCGCCCTTATGCGCAAGTCGTTTCGCTCGGCAGTCTCGCGCTCGTCGCCGCCTATCCTTTCATGAAGCGGATCACCGGGTGGCCCCAACTCTGGCTCGGCCTCGTCTTCTCCTGGGCGGCGCTCGTCGGCTGGAGCGAGGTCATGGGCGCGCTCACCGCGGCCGGGTTGCTGCTCTATGCAGGCACAATCTTCTGGGTTGTTGGTTATGATACCATCTATGCATTGCAGGACCGGGAGGATGACGCGTTGATCGGTATCGGGTCGAGCGCCTTGTCGATGGGCCGCCATGTGCGCGGCGGCGTGACACTCTGCTATCTGCTCGCCCTTTCCCTCTGGGCTGCCGCTCTCTGGCAGGTGCGGCCGCAATGGCTTGCTCTTGCCGCCTTGCTGCCGATGGCGGCTCATCTTTTCTGGCAGGTTGGGACGCTCAAGGAGGATGGCGCCGATCCGCTCACCAAATTCCGCTCGAACCGGTTCGCCGGGCTTTTGATGTTCCTCGGCTGCCTCGTCGTGGGCAGCGCATGAGCATGCCGCAAGAGGGCGAGGATTGCTGGCGCATAGCCCGCGCCGCCAAGGCCAGTGTCATCATCGATGCCGACTGCTATTTCCGCCACGCCCGTGCAGCGATGCTCAAGGCCAAGCGGCGCATCATGCTCATCGGCTGGGATTTCGACGCCGCCATCAGCCTGGTCCGCGAGGATGAGGCCAAGGACGGTGCGCCGGTCATCATCGGCGATTTCATCAGCTGGCTCGTCGCGCAGAAGCCCGAACTGGAAATCTTCCTGCTCCGCTGGGACATCGGCGCGATGAAGTCGATGGTGCAGCCGTCGAACCTCTTCACCACCGTCAAATGGATGGCGCACAAGCGTATCCAGGTGAAGCTCGACAGTCACCATCCGCCAGCGGCCTCGCATCATCAGAAGATCGTCGTGATCGACGATTGTTTCGCCTTCTGCGGCGGCATCGACATGACCGGGGACCGATGGGACACACGCCATCATCGTGATGAGGACCCGGGCCGCCGCCATCCGGACGGTTCCGCCTATGGGCCATGGCATGACGCGACGACTGCCTTGCAGGGCGATGTCGCGATGGTGCTGGGTGACCATGCCCGCGCCCGGTGGAAGGGGGCTGGCGGTGGCGATCTGGAGCCGGTCTTCGGCGAGCATGATTGCTGGCCAGATGCGCTGCCGGTGCAGTTCGAAAATGTGGATATCGCCATCTCCCGATCCGCGCCGGAAATGGATGACCAGCAGCCGTTGCGAGAGATTGAGCGACTCTATCTCAACCAGATCGCATCGGCGAAGCGGACCATCTACGCCGAAAGCCAGTATTTCGCCTCCCGCCGCATTGCGGAGGCAATCGCCGCGCGGCTGGGCGATCCCGATGGGCCGGATATCGTCATCATCAATCCGGAACAGGCCGATGGCTGGCTCGAACAGCAGGCGATGGATACTGCCCGCGCGCGCCTGTACGAGGCCCTGCGCGCCCGCGACACATACGGCAAGCTGCGCATCTACCATCCCTTCACCATGCGCGGCGAGCCCATTTACGTCCATGCCAAGATCATGATCGTGGATGACCGAACCGTGCGCGTGGGCTCGTCCAACATGAACAACCGCTCGATGCGGCTTGATACCGAATGCGACGTGACGATCGACCTGGCCTTGCCCGCAAATGCCGGGCGGGAAGCGACGATCCTCGGCATCCGCGACGATCTGATCGCCGAACATCTGGACCTGCCCCTCGAACGGGTATCCGCCGTGATCGCCGAGCGCGGGCTGATCGCCGCGATCGAGCAGCTGCGCGACAAGCCTGGCCGCACCCTGCGCCCCTATGTGACGCCCAACCTCAACGAGGTGCAGGCCTGGCTGGCCGACAATGAGGTGCTCGACCCCGAAGGTCCTGAGGAGATGTTCGAACCTGTTGCCGAACGCAGTCTGTTCAGGCGAATGCGCAAGAAGCGCTGAACCGCTATTCGGCGGCCAGCAGCGCTTCGGCACCCCCCAGATTGACGGAAACGAGGCGGCTCACCCCGCGTTCGACCATCGTCACGCCGAACAGGCGGTGCATCCGCGCCATCGTCACCGCATTATGGCTGACGATCAGATAGCGGGTGTCGGTCTGCCCCACCATGACGTCCAGCAAATCGCAGAACCGCTCGACATTGGCATCGTCCAGCGGCGCATCGACCTCGTCCAGCACGCAGATCGGCGCCGGGTTGGTCAGGAACAGGCCAAAGATCAGGGCCACCGCCGTCAGCGCCTGCTCACCGCCGGAAAGCAAAGTCAGCGCGGCCAGCTTCTTGCCCGGCGGCTGCGCCATGATCTCCAGCCCCGCCTCCAACGGATCGTCGCTGTCGATCAACTCCAGATGCGCCTGCCCGCCGTTGAACAATGTCGTAAACAGCCGCCGGAAATGCCCATCGACCGCCTCGAACGCGGCGAGCAGCCGCTGCCGCCCTTCGCGGTTAAGGCTGCCGATTGATCCGCGCAGCCGGTTGATCGCTTGGCTTAGCTCCTCGCTTTCGGCCCGGCTCGTTGCCTGGGTCGCTTCCAGGTCCTCCAGCTCCTGCGCAGCCACCAGATTGACCGGCCCGATCCGCTCCCGCTCGGCGGAAAGGCGGTCATGTTCGCCCTGCTCACTCTGCGCGATCCGGATTTCCGCGCTGGCAAAGCCCAGCTTTTCGGGCAGCACGGGAGGCGGGCATTCGAAGCGTTCGCCCGACAGACGGTTGGTCTCGGCGCGCTTCTCGTCCGCCGCCTCGGCCCGTGCCGCAGCAGTCGCTCGCCGTTCGCGCGCCTGTGCCAGCACTTCGCCGGTCTGCGCGGCCCGTTCCTCGGCGATCCGCAGCGCGGCCTCAGCCTCGCTCTCCGCCCGCCGCGCCGCTTCGGCCGCTTCCGCCAGGCCTGCGCCTTGCTCGGACAGGGCGGCGATCGTCGCGGCCAGCGTTTCGGGCTGATCCGCCAGTCCATCGCGTTCGGATGCAATCGCCTCGCCACGCTCCACCATGGCCGCAATCCGCTTCGCCGCCTCGCCCGCGCGCGCGCGCCAGCCCTTGGCTTCCGCATCAGCCGCCGCCATGCGTTCCCGGTCGCTTCCCAAAGCCCGGTCGGCCAACGCCTGATCCGCCTGCAACTGGCTGACCGCCATGCGGGCCTTCTCGCTCGCTTGGCTTAGCGATGCCACCAGCGTCCGCGTCCCGGCGCCATCCGGCACAGCCATGCGCGCCGCATCCGCCTTGTCATGCTCGGCCCCCGCCGTGCCCAGATCCGCGCGCGCTTCCGCCAACCGCTCCTCGATAGCCTCCCGCCGCCCGGAAAGCCGCTCCAGCGCCGTCGCCGCTTCATCTGCCGCGCGCAGCGCCGCCCGCAACCGCTGGTCGGCCGCGCCAAGCTGCGTCCGTGCAGCTGCCAGCGCTTCCGCCGCAGCCCGTTCCCGGCCCGCCGCTTCATCCTGCGCCGCGCGAGCCGCCTCGACCTCTGCCTCCGCCGTCGGCCGCGCCGCCGCAATCGCCTCCAGCCGGTTGAGCCGGATCAGCCGCTCGGCCGCCGCAGCGCCACCTTCGGCCGCCACATAGCCGTCCCACCGCCGTAACTGCCCGTCCTTGGTCACCAGCCGCTGCCCGACCGCCAGTGCCTGCCCCTCATCGGTATCGGCAACCGCCACCTGTGCCAGCCGCCGCGCCAGTTCGGCAGGTGCGCTCACATGATCGGCCAGCGCGACGCATCCAGCGGGCAAGGCCGGATCGCTCTCCAACGCCGCCGCGCCCGCCCAGCGCCGCGTGCCCTGCGTGCCGACCGGCGCTTCCAGGTCGTCCCCCAGCGCCGCCGCCAAAGCCCGCTCAAATCCTGGCGCAGCCTTCAACCGGTCCAGCGCTCGCTCGCGCCCGCTCCCGCTCTCGACCGCCCGCTTGAGCGCCGCCGCCTCGCTATCCAGCGCCGCCAGTCCCGCCCGTGCGGAGGATAGCGCCGCTTCGGCCGCCGCGCGCGCATCGGCCGCCGCCTGCCGCGCCGTTTCCGCCTGCCCGATCGCCGCCTCGGCTGCATCCCGATCCAACCCGGCCTGCGCCTGGCCCGCCAGCGCCTCGCTTCGCTTCGCCTCCAGCGGCGCCGCATCGGGCAGGGCGCCCGCTTCCGCTTCCAGCCGCGCCGCCTCACGCTCCGCCCGTTCCAAACGGCTCCGCGCCGCCGCCAGCGCCGCTTCAGCCACGCGCAGCTCGGCCTGCTCGCCTGCCTGCCGCGCCATCGCCTTGGCCAGCTCCAGCTCGGCGTCGCGCGCGGCGTCCTCTGCCCGCGCAATCCGCCCGGCAAAGTCCGGCCGCATTGCTTCGGTCTCGGCAATCCGGTTCTTCAGCGCAGAAATCTCGGCCGTAAGCCGCGCAATCGCCTCGGCCGCGTCATTGGCCAGCGTGCCTTCGCGCGCCCGGTCGTCCTCCAGCCTCTCGGCCTGCTGCGCCAGATCATGCAGCCGCCGCACGACGCCATCGCGTTCGGCCTTCAGCGCGGCGAGCCGGTGCCCTGTCTCGTTCGCCTCATCCCGCGCCGCCTGCGCTGCCGCGCGCCGGGACGCCAGCGCGTCCACCGCCGCATTGGCATGCGCCGCCGCAGCCGCCTGCGCCTCTTGCGCCACGCCGACCGCGCTGCCCGCCTCGACCGCTTCCTTGCGCGCGGCATCCGCACTCGCCGCCGCCTCACGCCAGCGGGCGAAGATCACGCGCCCTTCGGCCACCCTGATCTGTTCGGACAGCTTGATGTAGCGCTCGGCCGCCTTGGCCTGTCGCCGCAGGCTGCTCGCCCGCGCCTCCATGTCGGTCAGGATCTCGTCCAGCCGCATAAGATTGGCCTCAGCCGCGCGCAGCTTCTGCTCGGCATCCTTGCGCCGGACATGCAGCCCGGAAATACCCGCCGCTTCCTCCAGCATCGCGCGCCGTTCCTGTGGCCGCGCCGCGATAACGGCGGCGATCCGCCCCTGGCTCACCAGCGCCGGGCTGTGCGGCCCGGTGGCCGCATCGGCGAAGATCAGCGCGATGTCCTTCGCCCGCACATCGCGGCCGTTCGCGCGATAGGCGCTGCCCGCCCCGCGTTCGATCCGGCGGGTGACTTCCAACTCGCCATCCGCGCCCACCTCGACCGCGTTGAACAGCTCGCCCTGTTCCTGCACGGTCTGCAACGACACTTCGGCAAAGTCGCGTTGCGGCCGGGTAGACGTACCCGCGAAGATCACATCTTCCATGCCTGCGCCGCGCATGGATTTGGCGCTGGATTCGCCCATCACCCAACGGATCGCTTCCAGCAGGTTGGACTTGCCGCAGCCGTTCGGCCCCACGATCCCGGTGAGGCCGGGCTCGATCCGCATCTCCGTCGGATCGACGAAGCTCTTGAAGCCGGAAAGCTTGAGGCGCTTTATCTGCATGGCCAGCCACCGGGCCAATTGCCGGGGCAGCGCCATGCCGCCCCGCCTTCAGCGGGCAAACTCATCGAAAATGTCCGCCCCCCTTGAGCCAATCAGATACCCGCTTCCTTGAGCTTGGGCTGCAAAGTCGCCCAGGTTGCGACATTGTCGATCTTCACATCATTCAGGATGAAGGTCGGCGTACCCTCGATCTTATATTGATTGTTCGCCGCCTCGACGCCCTTGGCCAGCTTTTCGGCGGCGGCAGTATCGGCCAGGCACTGCTTAGTCTTATCCTCGGCAATCCCACGCTGCTTGGCAAAGTCGACCAGCCCGACGGCGGCGGCCAGATTGCCGAAACGCTGCGCAGGCGGTGCGCTCATCAACGCCTGATATTTGGCGTCGCCCAGCGACTGCGCCTTTTCGAACATGGCATTCTGGTTGGCGAAGAATTGCTCGCTCAGCGGATAGAAGACGTCCTTGCCGCCGCAACGGGCCAGCAGCGACGTGGAAATATCGATCGGATCACGCACGAAGTTGCGGAACTCGAAACTCATCTTGCCGGTGTCCACGATCTTGCGGATCTCTTCCGAAGCCTCCGCCGAAAAATCGCGGCAATGGCTGCAGGTATAGGACCCATATTCGATCAGCTTCACCTTCGCCTGCGGGTTGCCCATGACGAACCCGCCTTCGGGCGTTTGGGTCACTGTGCCGGACCAGCTGGTCCCGGCAGGGGCAGCAACAGCAGCGACCGGTTCTGCGGACGAGTTGTTGGCCGCGTCCTTTTTCCCGCAGGCGGAAAGGGACAGCGAGAGGGCGATAAGGGCAAGTCCGGTAATGGCTTTCACTGTGTGCAGGCTCCGTTGCTCGGGCATCAGGATCAGGGGTTTAGTTTACTGTGCGGCGGCGGGCAATGCGTCGCGCAAGCTGGCCCAGCTCGATCCGTCCACGCGCGTCCCGTTGATGGTGAAGCCCGGCGTGCCGCCAATCTTCACCTTGTTCCACGCCTCGTCGGTCATCGCCAATATCTGCTTCATCGCCGCTGGATTGGCGATGCAGGCGTCAAGCTGCGCAGGCGTGAAGCCGCGCTTGCCCATCAATGTGTAAAGGCCCGTATTGCGCCCGATGTCGCGCAACAGGGCGATCTGTTCGGATGGTTTGGCCGCGCCACGGTCATAGGCCTGCAACTGCTCCATCCAGGCGTCCTGATTTGCAAACAGCGCCTCATGATTGCCAAAGAAGCGTTTAGGCCCGCCGCATCGCGCCAGCAGCGCCGCCGTCAGGTCATATTTGTCACGCACCGCATTGCGCGCTTCCACGCTCACCTTGCCGCCCTTCACATAATCGGCTTTCAGCGGCGCGCTCGCCTCACCCACGAAATGTGCGCAGTGCGAGCAGGTATAGCTTACATATTCTACCAGCTTGGTCGGCGCGGCCGGGTTGCCCATCACATGTCCCCCAATGGGCGACAGCGCGACCCGTGTCGTCCAGTTGACGGCGGGCGCGGCGATCAGCGCGCCGGGGAGGGTGATCAATGCGAGGAGGCCAAGGATTAGCAAGCGCGATTTCGTCATGCGTTCTTCCAATGAAGCGCCGCCCCTGTACGGCAATTGAACGGTTCAGCTGATTTTCGGCAAACCATTGGAATTGACAAGCCCCTGCGCGAGAGACTCCAGAACGGCGCGCAATTCGGGGTCGCCAATGTCGCGCAGCGAATCGCCAAGTTCCACCGGCACCGGCCTTAAATTACGCGGCGGCGGGCGGCGTTCGGGCGTGGAACCGTGCACTTCGCCCTGCTTCATCGCGACCTTCGCCACGGCGGCATAGCCAAAGAAGCGGTTCACCCGATCGATGATGTCGGGGAGCACATGCTGGATCATCGGCGCATGGCCGCTCATCACCGTCAGCTGCAATGTTCCACCCGCCTTCTTACCCACTGGAAAGCGGATCGATTCGGGCGCGGAAATCTCCGCATAATGCTGCCCCACAATCTCGGCCCAACGGGTCACGATGCTTGACTGGACAAAGCCGAACTTGCGGAAAGCCGCTGCGCCGATCTGCGGCATCAAGTCGGCAATCTGGCGTGGGCCGCCGACGCGAGGCCGCTCCGTTGCCGCTTGCGCGCGGCTTTTCAATTTGGGTGTCGCGGGCCGTTCCGTCATGCTCCGCTTAATGGCATAGCGCAGCCATGGACGTCGAGCGGAACCTCATGAAAATCGCAGCAGATCTGCTCGGACATTATGACGTCCATGCCCGCCGCCTGCCATGGCGCGCCCCGCCGGGCGCGAATGCCGCCGACCCCTATCGAGTCTGGCTGTCGGAGGTCATGCTCCAGCAGACGACCGTCGCAGCCGTCGGCCCCTATTTCGCGAAGTTCACCGATCGCTGGCCGACGGTCGGAGCGCTCGCGCAGGCAGAGGATGCGGATGTCATGGCGGCGTGGGCGGGCCTTGGCTATTATGCCCGCGCCCGCAACCTGCTTGCCTGCGCCCGCGCGGTGACGGACCAGCATGGCGGCATTTTCCCGGATAATGAAGAAGGATTGCGCGCCCTCCCGGGCGTCGGTGCCTATACTGCTGCCGCCGTCGCCGCCATCGCGTTCGGCCGCCGCGCCGTAGTGGTGGACGCCAATGTGGAGCGCGTTGTCGCCCGCCTGTTCGCCATCGACACGCCGCTGCCCGCTGCCCGTCCCGCCATCCGCGCCGCTGCGGACAGCATCACGCCCGATGCCCGTGCTGGCGATTTCGCGCAGGCGATGATGGATCTTGGCGCGACCATCTGCACATCTCGCAACCCCGCCTGCGGCATCTGCCCACTGCGGCAGGATTGCGCCGCCTTCCGCACGGCCGATCCCGCTGCCTTCCCGGTCAAGGCCGCGAAGAAGGCGAAACCGCACCGCATCGGCCATAGCTGGTGGATCGAGCGGGCGGACGACCATGTCTGGCTGATCCGCCGCCCGGCCAAGGGCCTGCTCGGCGGCATGCGCGCGCTTCCTTCTTCCGACTGGAGCGACACGCCCGGCGCCGCGCCGCCGCTTGCGGTATCGTGGAAAACGCTGCCGGAACCCGTCGCCCATGTGTTCACGCATTTCTCGCTGGCCTTGACCGTTCATGTCGCTCATGTGGCAAAGGAAAGCATGCCCGTCGGCGAGGGCGAATGGTGGCCGCTCGCCCGCATAGACGAGGCGGGTCTCCCCACCCTGTTCCGCCGTGCGGCGCAAGCAGCGATGAAGGAGAGTGACGCCTATGTTCCCTGACCAGCCCAGCTATGCAGGTGGCCGTCTGGACCGCGCCGATCAAATCCGCGTGAACCCGGACCTTGCGGCGCAGGCTTTTGCAAACGCCGAGGCCCGCTACCTCGTCCTCGACGGGCTCGATCCGGTCACGCAGGACGGCCATCTGCTGATGGAGCCGTTGCCTGCCGACGCTCGGGCCGAAGATTACCTCCTTCTCGGCCTTGATGAAGGGCAGCGCCCGCTGTTCGTCCGCCTGATCGAGGAAGATGGCGGCAACTTCGCCCCCAGCGGCCGCAGCCACGCCATCGTTGCTGAAGTGCCCGCCGATGAAGTCGCCCTTTACGGAGCTGCGCGCAGCCTCGTCCACTGGCATGGCCGCCATCCCTTCTGCTCCGTCTGCGGATCGCGCACTCGGCCGGAAAAGGCGGGCTGGGCGCGTCGCTGCGGCGCCTGCGATGCGGAACATTTCCCCCGCGTCGATCCGGTCGTCATCATGCTGGCCGAATATGACGGCCGCGTGCTGGTTGGACGGCAGCATAGCTGGCCGCAGGGCCTCTACTCCGCGCTCGCGGGTTTCGTGGAACCGGGCGAAACCCTTGAGGAAGCCGTCATGCGCGAGATCAAGGAGGAAGCGGGCATCACCGTTCGTTCCGTCCGCTATGTGATGAGCCAGCCATGGCCTTTCCCTTCGTCGCTGATGATCGCCTGCATTGCGCAGGCTGACGATGATGCGCTCACGCTGGACGAGACCGAGATTCAGCATGCCCTTTGGTGCGACGCGGCCGGAGTTCGCGCGGCATTGGCGGGGGATGCGGACGCACCCTTCACCCCGCCTCCGCCGATGGCCGTCGCTCACCATGTCCTCAAGCACTGGGCCGATGCGCAGGTTGCCCAGCCGGGCTCAAGCGCGTAAGGCCCATGGCCTGACGCCTCACCCCTCAGCAGGAACGCCCCGCACCCATGCTCAGCCTTGAAGAAGCCCAGTCCCGCGCGCAGGATCTGGTGACGGCGGCACGCAGGGCCGGGGCTGACGCGGCCGACGCCATCTATGCCTGCAATGCCTCGACCACGGTTGCGGTGCGCCTTGGCGCGCTGGAGGATGTGGAGCGATCGGAGGGCGAAGAAATCGGCCTGCGTGTCTTTGTCGGCCAGCGCTCCGCCAGCATCGCCGCGTCGGACATGAATCCCACGACCTTGAGCACGCTGGTCGACCGCTCCATTGCCATGGCGCGGGAGGCGCCGGAAGATCCCTATGCGGGCCTTGCGCCCGAAGATCGGCTGCTCCGCGGCGCCTTGCCCGCACTAGACCTTGCCGATCCGAGTGAACCTGAACCCGCGAAACTGCGCGAGCGCGCCCTCGTTGTCGAGGAAGCCGCCCGCGCCGTTTCCGGCGTTACCAACAGCGAAGGCGGCGGCGCATCCAACGGCCGCAGCCAGGTCGCGCTCGCCACCAGCCACGGCTTTGCCGGTGCCTATGCGGGCACCAGCCATTCGACTTGGGCCAGCGTCCTCGCAGGCACTGGGGCGGACATGCAGCGGGACCATGCCAGCCACAGCGTCCGCCATCTGGTTGATCTCGATGATGCCGCGACGATCGGCGCCCGTGCGGGGGAGCGCGCCGTTGCCCGCCTCAACCCCGCCAAACTGGAAAGCGGCGTCCTTCCCATCCTTTTCGACCCGCGCATCGGCTCCAGCCTGCTCGGCCATCTGATCGGCGGCATCGTCGGCCCCGCCATCGCCCGCCGCTCCAGCTTCCTGCTCGATTCCCTCGGGGAGAAGCTGTTCGATAGCGCCATCACCATCATCGACGATCCGCTTCGTCCGCGCGGAATGCGCTCGCGCCCCTTCGACGGAGAGGGGCTGCCGGTCGCCCGCCGTGCCCTGATCGATGCGGGCGTGCTGACGGGCTGGCTGATGGAAAGCGCTTCCGCCCGCCAGCTTGGCCTCCAGCCCACCGGCCATGCCAGCCGGGGCGGCAGCGGCGCGCCCGGCGCGGGCGTAACCAATGCGCATATGGAACCGGGTGACGTCTCTCCTGCCGCCTTGATGGCGGACATAAAGCGTGGCCTCTATGTCACCGAACTGATCGGCATGGGCGTGAACGGCGTCACCGGCGATTATAGCCGCGGCGCTGCTGGCTTCCTGATCGAGGATGGCGTGATCACCCGCCCGGTCTCTGAAATCACCATCGCCAGCCATCTGAAGGACATGTTGCGCGCCCTCGTCCCGGCGAACGACCTTGTATTCCGCTATGGCATGAATGTGCCCACCATTCGCATCGACGGGATGACCGTTGCCGGGGGCTGAGATCGATCTGCGCGCGCTCGTCGGCGCGGTATCGGACGCGGCCGACCGGGCGCTTACCCTCTGGGCGGGCGGCCAGACGCAGGTGCGCCAATGGGAAAAGGTTCCCGGCCATCCTGTGTGCGAGGTAGACCTCGAAATCGACGAAATGCTCCGCCAGAGCCTGAGCGTCATCGATCCCACCGCCGGATGGTTGTCGGAAGAAACCGCCGACACCGTCCACCGCCTCGACCTTGCCCGCGTGTGGGTGGTCGATCCGATCGACGGCACCCGCGACTATTTGCGCGGCCGTCCGGGCTGGGCCGTCTCGGTCGCGCTGGTCGAACATGGCGCGGTGCGCATAGGCATCCTCGCCGCCCCCGCGCGCAACGAATTGTGGCTGGCTCAGGCAGGGCAGGGCGCCGCCCGCAACGGCCGCACGCTGCAAGCAGGCTCCCGCATGATCCTGCCCGGCGCGCGTGTCCCCGCCGACCAACTGCCCCGCCACGACCGCGACCTCATCGCCGTGCATAAGCCCAACAGCATCGCGCTGCGCATGGCGATGGTCGCCGCCGACGAAGCCGACATCGTCGCCACCGTCCGCTGGGGCAATGAGTGGGACGTCGCCGCCGCCGCCCTCATCGCGCAGGAAGCAGGCGCGACCGTCACCGACGCGCTCGGCGTCCCCCTGTCCTTCAACCGCCCGGATCCCACCGCCTTCGGCCTGCTATGCACAGCCCCCGGCATCCATGAAGCAGCGACGCAGCGCCTCGCCCCCCGCGCCCGCGAACTGCTGCGCGATCCGAGCATCGTCCGTTAAACTAACCTCGTCCGGACTCAGGGAGAACGGGTGTTGATAGGACCAGCTTAAAACGGCGTTCCCGGATCGCAGCGCTTCACCACCCCTGCGGGCAACGCCTCACCCAGCCGTTGGCGCACAACCCGTGCCCAGATATGATAGCCCGCCGGGTTCATATGGACGCCATCGGGCCGGTAATTATCGCCCGTCCTGCCATTGGTCAGCAGCGGCGAGGTAATATCGACATAATAGGCCTGCCGCATCCGGGGCAGCAGCCGCTGGGCCGCTGCATTATACAGTTGCTGCGCCGGGAAGTGAGTCCAGCGGCCAGGACTCGGCTTCATCGACAGCACCAGCACCGGCACATCGCCCATTATCTGGCGGCGCAGTTCCAGAAAGGCGGCCAGATTGCGCACCACTTTCCGGACTGGCACGTCGCGCGCAATGTCATTTTCGCCAGCGTAGAGGATGATAGCGGCGGGCCTTGCCTCGCCCCGTACATTGGCGAAGCGCGGTACGATTTCGCCAAAGCCAGTATCATCAATGCCGCGATTATAGGTGACCCACGGCGCCATGTCCCGTTCCAGGCTGGTCCAGCGGCGGATTGAGGAACTGCCGATGAACCAGAGCGCGCAGCCTTCCGCCCGGGGTGGCGCGTCGGGCAGACCGGCGCTCGCATCGCGATAATGCTGAAAAGCAGTCCAGCCACCGAAGATCAGGCAGAAGACGGCCACCGCCATCACCGCCTTTGCAGCCCGCGACTTTTCCAGCCGCTCAAGAGCGCCCATCCCCATCGAAAGTTATAGGTAGAGCATTTTTCGTCCATGAAAAGCAGGAAAACAATCGGTGTTAACTAAGCGGCAAGGCTCGTGACGGCATCGTTCCGATTGGGGCGTACGGGAAATAGCGTGACGAAGAATCCATCGATCGACCTGGCCAAGGGCGTGCTCATGTTGCTCGTCATGGCTGGTCACGCCATGGAACTGGTCGGCGCTCATGGTCTTATTCTGTGGGTAGGATCGGGATTTCGTATGCCGTTGATGCTTGGCATTTCCGGCTACCTCCTGAATGTCGCCCGCATTCGCGGCGGTGGTTTTACCGAGCTCCTGTCCCGTTATGGACGGCGCATGCTGCTGCCCTGGCTTGTCGCGACCATTATCTATCTGATTTCCAGCCAATGGCTCATGTCATGGACCACGCCTTTCGACGTGCTGCTCCGTCCGCCTTTCCATCTTTGGTACGTCCCTATTCTCTTCTTCCTCATCCTTATGACCTGGATGTTGCCCTTCTCGCCACTGATACTGCTCGCCCTCAGCGCGCCTTGCAGTCTGACCATCATGTATGCGTTCGGCCTGGGTCATGGTCCCATCTTCGACGGTCTCTTCGCGCCCGATAGCCGCTTCCTGCGCTACCCAGTCTATTTCTTCTTCGGGATGACGCTTGCGCAGACTGCTTTGCCGCGCCGTTTCCTGGCTCCCACCCTGCTGCTCTGCGGTCTGGGCCTCGCCTGGTGGTCCGGGCTTTATCGCAGCGGTTGGGAATTGGCCTATGTTCCCGCACGCCTGCTGATGTGCCTTGGTCTCATCGCGCTGCTGCCGCTCACGACGGCAGTCAGGCTTGAAGTGCTTCCTTTAAACGCGATTGGCCGCAACAGCCTCTTTTTCTACCTTTGGCACCCGCTGCTGATGGGATCGATGATCCTTACCGGGATCGGTCCCTTCGCAACGTTGGCGCTTTCCATCCTGCTGCTGGCAATCGGCAGCCGCTTTGCCGCGCGCAACAGGCTTGCCGCGCTGTTGTTGGGAGCGACTCCCATGAAGCAGCGCACCCAACAGACTGCTCCCACACCGGCACTCGCAACGCCCTAAAGCTTGCCGTATTTTGCCTCGAACCCGGCAATATCGTCGGCGGCGAGATATTTCGCCTGATCAACCCATTGGTCGCGCACCGGCCGACCCTTGAAAGTACCGAGCTTCGTATCGATCGCCGCGATGTCGGCGTCGCTCCAACTGGCGATTTGCGCATAGCGGGTTACGCCAAGTTCGATCAGCAACTGGTTGAGCTTGGGGCCGACTCCCTTCAATCTCAGCAGATTGTCACGCGCATCCGATGCGGGCGCTACTGCCGGAGCAGCCGCAACTGGCGGTGTCGGCGCGACTACAGGCTGAGGCTCAGCCGCGATTGTCGTGGGCGCAACGACCACCGGTTCTGCGGCGGGGGGCGCTACTGGCGGCTCTTGCCGTTCCACCACGGGGGCACGCTCGGCCGGGGCGTTGTCGATGGGCGTCTTGCGCCCCGCCAGCAGGAATACGACGCCGATCAGGACCAACAACCCAATCAACAGCCACAGGCCATAGTCCATGAAAAATTCCTGCATCACGCTCCCTCCCGTTTTTCAGGCTCTTATCTAAGGGCGCTGGCGCACAATGGGCAAGAGCCTGCGTTGGACGGTCTCAGCGCCCCTCACGCTCAACTTCTCGCCAGCCAATATCGCGGCGGCAAAATCCGGTCGGAAAGTCGATGGCGTCCACTGCGCGATAGGCCGCTGCCTGCGCCTCGCCCACGCTGCTGCCGCTGGCCGTGACGTTCAGCACCCGGCCGCCATTGGCGACCAACACGCCATCCTGGTCCGCCGTTCCTGCGTGAAACACCCGCGCGCCGCCAGATTCCGCGGCTTCGATACCGCCGATCGCGCCGCCCTTTTCCGGCGTGCCCGGATAGCCATTCGCCGCCATCACAACGGTCAACGCGGTGCGGTCAGCCAGCTTTACAGGCCCCTGCTCCGCCAGCCGTTCCTGCGCCACCGCCAGCAACAGCTCGACCAGATCGCCGTCGAACCGCATCATCAACACCTGGCATTCCGGGTCGCCGAAACGCGCATTATATTCGATCAGCTTCGGCCCCTCATCGGTCAGCATCAGTCCCGCATAAAGCACGCCTGAATAAGGCGTCCCCTCGGCAGCCAGCGTCTCGACGGTCGGCCGGATGATCTTCTCGATGACTTCCGCTTCCAGCTCGGGCGTCAGCACCCGCGCGGGGCTATAAGCGCCCATGCCGCCGGTATTGGGTCCGGTATCGCCGTCACCCACGCGCTTATGGTCCTGCGCGGAGCCAAAGGGCAGGATGGCGCTCCCATCGGTGAGCGCGAAGAAGCTCGCCTCTTCGCCCGTCATAAACTCTTCCAAGACTACTTCCGCGCCTGCCGCGCCAAATGCGCCGGAGAACATGTCCTCGATCGCTTCGACGGCCTGATCGCGCGTCTCCGCAATAATCACGCCCTTGCCCGCTGCCAGACCATCGGCCTTGATCACCACCGGCAGGCCAAAGTCGCCAAGCGCCGCGATCGCGCCATCCTTGCTGTGGGTGCGCTCATAGGCGGCGGTCGGAATGTTCGCGCGCTTGCACAGATCCTTGGTGAAGCCCTTGGACCCTTCCAGTTGCGCCGCCTTCTTGCCCGGCCCAAACACCGGATAGCCTTTGACCCGCAAATTGTCGGCCAACCCGTCGACCAGTGGCGCTTCCGGCCCGATCACCACCAGCCCGATCGCATGGCGCAGGCAGAAATCCACCACCGCGCGATGATCCGTGGCATCCAGGTCGACCAATGTCGCATGCTGGGCTATGCCCGGATTGCCCGGCGTTGCATAAAGGGTCTTGAGCGAAGGCGATTGCGCCAGCTTCCAGGCCAAAGCATGTTCGCGGCCACCGCTGCCCAACAGAAGGATGTTCATTTCGCCCATGTCCCCGGAATATGAAGCTGGTTTGGATGCATCGGGCCGCCTGTTAGCCGAGGAAAGGGCGGGGGACAACGCGCCGCCGCTGTCGGTGAGCGAATTGTCGGCCATATTGAAGCGCACGGTCGAGGATCGCTTTGGCCATGTCCGCCTGCGCGGCGAGATTTCCGGGTTCAAACGGGCCGCATCGGGCCATCTCTATCTTTGCCTCAAGGATGACAATGCCGTCATCGACGGGGTGATGTGGAAGGGCGGGGCGCAGCGTCTGCCCTTCGCGCCACAGGACGGCGTGGAGGTGATCGCCACCGGCAAGCTTACCACCTATCCCGGCCGCTCCAAATATCAGATCGTCATAGATCGGATGGAGCTTGCGGGAGAAGGCGCGTTGATGGCGCTGCTCGAAAAGCTCAAGGCAAAGCTGGCGGGCGAGGGCCTTTTCGACCGTGATCGCAAACGCCCGCTCCCCTTCATGCCGCGCACCATCGGCGTCGTCACTTCGCCGACCGGGGCCGTGATCCGCGACATCCTCCACCGTCTGGAGGATCGCTGCCCCACCAATGTCCTGCTCTGGCCGGTGCTGGTGCAGGGGCAGGGTGCCGCCGAACAGGTGGCCCGCGCCGTGCGCGGCTTTTCGGCCATGCAGCCCGGTGGCCCGCTGCCCCGTCCCGACCTCGTCATCGTCGCGCGCGGCGGCGGATCGATCGAGGATCTGTGGAGCTTCAATGAGGAAATCGTAGTTCGCGCCGTGGCGGAATCTTCGATCCCCATCATCTCCGCCGTGGGGCATGAAACCGACACGACCCTTTGCGACTATGCCGCCGACATGCGCGCGCCCACGCCGACCGCCGCTGCGGAAATGGCGGTGCCGGTGCGGGCGGACCTGATTGCGATGCTGACCGAACAGGGCCTGCGCATGAATCGCGCCGTGCGTCGCGGCGCCGCGCAGGCGCGGGAGCGGCTGGAGATGCAAGCGCGGCTTATGCCGTCGCCCGACATGCTGCTCGCTCCCCAGCGGCAGCGGCTCGACCAGCTGTCCGGCGACCTCGGCAACGGCCTGCGCCACCGTGTCGCGGACGCCCGCGCGCATCTGGGGCAAGCCGGCGGCGCCCTCCGTCCCGCGCTCCTGCACCAGCAACTGAGCCGCGCGAAGGAACGTCTGGATCGCCAGCGCCTGCGTCCCGATTATCTGACCCGTGTTTTTCACGACCGCGCCACCGCCTTCGACCGCCTGTCGCGCCTGTTCGTCTCGGTCAATCCCGACCTACCGCTCAAGCGCGGCTTTGCCCGCGTCATGGCTGGTGATCGCCTCGTCAAGACGGTCGATGAAGCCCGTGCGGCAGGCACGGTGTCGCTCCATTTCGACGATGGCGCGGTCGCGGCGACGGTGGAAGGCGGCCCGTCATCGCCAGCCCTTGAGAAGGCGCCGTCGCAAGCTATATCCCCTACATCCCGCCCTTCCCGCAAATCGCAGGAAGGCGGCGAAATCCGCCAGCAGGACCTGTTCTCCTGATGGGCATGAATGTGAAAAAGGCCGCCTGATCCCATGCTGATGTCCAACCGCGATCGCCCGGCCCGCCTCCACTATATGGCCTACAGCTTCCGCGTCCTTCAGGCAGGCGACCATGTCGTTTGCGCCGTCACGGGCCAGCAGATTCCGCTCGACGACCTGCGCTATTGGAGCATCGCCCGGCAGGAACCCTATGCCAGCGCCGAAGCCTCGGCCCAGGCGGAGTTGAAGGCGCGCGGCCTGCGATGAAGTGCTGGGCAGCCGCGCTGTTGCTGATGACCGGCAGTGTGGGCGCAGCGAGCAATCCGGCTCCAGTCCCCGCCGCGAGCATCACCCTTCAAGGCACAGCGCAGCAGGGCGGCACGCTCACCGGCACCACGCCGCCCGCGACGGCGGAATTGCGCCTCGACAATCAACTCGTCCGCGTCGATCCCGATGGCCGCTTCCTCATCGCCTTCGACCGCGACGCCGGGCCGCAGGCACAGCTCACCGCCCGCCTCTCCGACGGTCGCACAATCAACCAGACGATCAGCGTTGCCCCACGCGCCTGGCGGATCGAGCGTGTCAATACGCCGTTTCGCCCGGTGCGCGACAATGAAGCCTTCCTGGCCTTGCGCCGCCCTGAACTGGCACAGATAACTGCCGCCCGCGCGCAGGAAACTGGCGCTCAAGGTTGGCGCCAGCGCTTTGTCTGGCCGCGCGTCGGCCGCATCTCCGGCTTGTTCGGATCGCAGCGCGTCTATCAGGGTGTGCCCGGCGCCTATCATGGCGGCATCGATATCGCCGGGGCGACCGGCGATCCCGTTCTCGCCCCTGCGGACGGAGTGGTGACGCTGGCGGCCGATCACCCGTTCACGCTGGAGGGCAACCTGCTGATGATCGACCACGGTCACGGCCTCAGCAGCGCTTTCCTCCATCTGTCGCGCATCGACGTGCAGCTTGGCCAAGCCGTCCGCCAAGGTCAGCGGATCGGTGCGATCGGCGCCACCGGCCGCGCCACTGGCCCGCACCTTCACTGGGGCTTGCGCTGGAACGACGCGCGGATCGACCCGCTTCTGCTCACCGGACCAATGCCAGCAACTGACTGAGATGCATTTGCGCAACTTAGTGTAACCTGCGGCAATGACAGAGCATCAAAGTTCCGCCCGCCATAAATGACGCCAAATAAAGTTGTTAAACGAACGTAAAACCGCGCTTATCGCCTATGTGGCAAATTTACGACAGTGAAACAGCAAAGTGCGCTCCGCTCCCTAGCATTGCTTTACACGCATAAAACGACTGCGCAGACTACCCCGCAGTACGGATGAAGAGGGGTTTGCTGTCGGGCTCCAAGGCCCCCCTTCATGCGTCAAAAATCAGGGCGCAGGCTCGCTTGCGTCGCTCCAGAGCAAGGGACTGGATTGTGAAGAAAATCTCGAACAATGCGTGGCTGCGCAATAGCGCGGCGCTGCAGGCACTTGCATGCGCGGGCGCGGGCTTTGCGGCGCTCGCCGCCCCTGCCTTTGCGCAGGACACACCGGCTGGCACCGTGGCCGAAGAACCGGAGGCGACAATCATTGTGACCGGCTCCCGTATTTCCCGGCCAGACCTGACATCAAACTCGCCCATAACGGTTGTCTCAGCCGATACAATCAAGTTGTCCGGCGCTACTTCGGTGGAAGATGTTCTCCGGGATATTCCGCAGGCTGTTCCGGGTATCGGAGGCCAGACAAACAATGGCAATGAAGGTGCGGCCACGATCGACCTTCGCAATCTGACCGAGCAGCGGACGCTGGTCCTTGTCGATGGGAAGCGCTTCGTTCCCTATAACAAGACCGAGCAGCGGACGCTGGTCCTTGTCGATGGGAAGCGCTTCGTTCCCTATAACAAGGATGGAATCGTCGATGTGAACATGATCCCTGCGGCTTTGATTAAGCGCGTGGATGTTGTGACCGGCGGCGCTTCGGCCGTATATGGCTCCGACGCAGTGGCTGGCGTCGTCAACTTCATACTTGATGACGAGTTCAAGGGCTTTAAGGCAGATGCTCAATATGGCATCACCAGCCGTGGTGATGCGCGAACATTCGATGCCAGTCTGACCTATGGGAACAGCTTCAACGAAGGGCGCGGTCATATCGTAGTGAACGGCGGTTATACGAAGCAGGCTGCGCTTAGCCAAGGCCGACGGAGCTTTTCTAAATTCGCGTTGGGGCAGGCGGACCTTCAGCCGTCAGGCAGTCTTACCGATACGCCGGGCAACATCTCTGATAGCTTCCCGACCATCTGCTCGCAGGCCGACATTGATGACGGCAACTGCTTCGCCCAATTCCGGCCCAACGGCGACCTCGGGCCGGTCGTTGGCTCGTTCAACTTCAATCCATATAACCTCTTCCAAGT
This sequence comes from Sphingobium sp. RC1, assembly GCF_059738765.1. Classification (NCBI taxonomy): domain Bacteria; kingdom Pseudomonadati; phylum Pseudomonadota; class Alphaproteobacteria; order Sphingomonadales; family Sphingobiaceae; genus Sphingobium; species Sphingobium sp. RC1. The sequence continues at coordinate 88,242 of NZ_AP027306.1, read as the reverse complement.
CCCGCAGGAACGATATCAGGCGCATGCCCTCTTCAAATATGAATTCTCAGATGCCGCCCGTTTCTTCGGTCGCGTTTCCTACATTGATACGAAGGTAACGACGATCCTTGCTCCCTCGGGAACATTCTTCTTCCCGTTCACTGTGAACCTCGATAACCCCTTCCTGTCCGATCAGGCCCGTGGCGTACTTGCGCCGTTGGATGCCGACGGTGATGGGAATGTGGACATCGCATTTGGCCGCCGCACGACCGAACTGGGGACCCGTGATTCCATCTATCGCAACAAGGCTCTGCAATTCGTGGGCGGCCTGCGCGGAGACATCACCGACTCCCTCAATTATGAGGTTTTCGCACAATATGGCCAGGTGAAGCGCAGGCAGCAGTATCTCAACGATATTGATTTCGCCAAGACGCAGCAGGGGCTGCTGGTCCGCAATGTGGGCGGGGTGCCAACCTGTATTGATCCCAGCAACGGCTGTGTGCCGGTCAACCTGTTTGGCGCTGGCAACCTGACGCCGGAAGCCGGGCAGTTTATCCGCCTTGACTTGGAAGCAAAGGATAAGACGACGCAATTCGTCGCAGGCGCTTCGCTCGCCGGTGACCTTTTCACATTGCCCACGGCGACTTCCGCTGCGGGATTTGCGTTCGGTGCGGAGTATCGCCGGGAAAAGACCGTGTCCCGGCCGGATGCAAATCTCATCGCTGGTAATTCGCCGGGCTTCGGGGCGCAGTCGCCCATCGATGCCAAATATGAAGTGAAGGAACTGTTCGCGGAAATCCGCGTGCCCCTGCTTGAGGACATGCCCTTTGCGCAAGCGCTGACATTCGAAGGCGGCCTTCGTTATTCGAAATATAACAGCGACGTGACGAACCTCGTCACCGGTGGCACATTTGCTAACAGTTTCTCCAACTGGACGTTCAAGGCTGGCGGTGAATGGGAGCCAACGGAAGGCGTACGCGTGCGCGGTCTTTACCAGCGAGCCGTCAGGGCACCCAACCTTGCCGAGCTGGGTGAACCCCGCACCTCCAGCACAGGAGATCTGGAAAATGATCCTTGTGCCGGTGCGAATCCGGTGGGTAACGCTGCGTTGACTCAACTCTGCCTCGACACAGGTGTTCCCGCAGGACGCATCGGAACGGTCAATGGTCCGATCGCGGGTCAAATCAACAATTATGTCGGCGGCAATCCGAACCTGACGCCCGAGAAGTCCGACACTTACAGTATCGGCATCGTGTTCCAGCCGCGACAACTGCCCGGCTTCACCGCCTCGATCGACTATTTCAACATCAAGGTGAAGAATGCCATTACCCAGTTTTCCGAGCAGGTGATTGTCGATGCCTGTTACGAGCAGGAACAGGACCCCAACGGCTTCTTCTGCCAGCTGATCAATCGCAACCCCATCAACGGATCGCTTAGCGGGGGCACGGAAACCGGCGTGGATGCAAGCACGCTTAACGCAGCGTCGCTAAAGCGCACCGGGATCGACATCGCTGCCGCCTACCAATTCAAGATCGGCGAGGATGCCCGTCTGCAATTCGGCATCAATGCCACGCGCGCGATCAAGTCTGTGGACCAGCCCGCAGCCATCTTCCCTTCCTATGACTGCGTCGGTCTAGTCGGAAAGACCTGCTTGCGTCCCCAGCCCAAGTGGCAGTTCGTCCAGAATACGCAGCTGGATTATGGTCCGGTCAGCCTGCTCCTTCGCTGGCGCTATATCGGCAAGCTGACCAAGGACGATATTGTCCTGAACGGAGCCGACCCGGCAGACTTCGTCGTCCCAGTAATCGGAGCACGCAGCTATTTCGACCTCAGCGGCACGGTTAGGGTTGCTGAACGCTTCCAGCTGCGTGGCGGCATCAACAATCTGTTCGACAAGAAGCCACCGATCGTTGGCAATGATTATGGTGGCACCGCCGAGAATAGCGGGAATACCTTCCCTGCCACTTATGATCCGCTGGGTAGGTCATTCTTCATCGGCGCCTCAGTCACATTCTGACGTTCCGAGGATTTACAGAGGAGGGGCGGCAGTTGCCACTGCCGTCCTTTTTTAAGCCACACTCAACTGCAAAGCCCCATCGCCCTCATCCACATGCACCGTCGCGCCGTCCGGCACCTCGCCGCGCAGGATCAGATCCGCGAGCGGATCCTGCAAATACCGCTGCACCGCCCGCTTCAACGGCCGCGCGCCATAGACTGGGTCATAGCCTACCCGTCCCAGCCACGCCCGCGCGCCATCTGTCAGGTCCAGCTTCACCTTGCGGTCCTTCAGCAGCTTGCCGATGCGCGCCACCTGAATGTCAACGATCGGCGCCATGTGGCTCGCACCCAGCCGGTGGAACAGGATCACCTCATCCAGCCGATTCAGGAACTCCGGCCGGAAATGCCCCCGGACGATGTCCATCACCTGATCCTCGACCTTCTCCACCGGCTCGTCGTCGGCAAGGCTTGCGATGAACTGGCTGCCCAGGTTTGACGTCAGCACGATGATCGTATTGGTGAAGTCCACCGTCCGCCCCTGCCCATCGGTCAGGCGGCCGTCGTCCAGAACTTGCAACAGCACATTGAACACATCACTGTGCGCCTTCTCGACCTCATCGAACAGCACGACCTGATAGGGCCGCCGCCGCACCGCCTCGGTCAACACACCGCCTTCCTCATAGCCGACATAGCCCGGAGGCGCCCCGATCAGCCGCGCGACCGAATGCTTCTCCATGAACTCGCTCATGTCGATCCGCACCATCGCGCTGTCATCGTCGAACAGGAAGCCAGCGAGCGCCTTGGTTAGTTCCGTTTTGCCGACGCCCGTGGGGCCAAGGAACAGGAACGACCCAAGCGGCCGGTTCGGGTCTTGCAATCCAGCCCGCGAACGGCGCACGGCGGTCGAAACGGCCTTCACCGCATCGGCCTGCCCGATCACCCGCTTGCCAAGCTCTTCCTCCATGGCGAGTAGCTTCTCCCGCTCGCCCTCCATCATCTTATCGACCGGAATGCCGGTCCAGCGCGACACGACCGAGGCAATGTCCTCCGGCGTCACTTCCTCGCGCAGCATCGCGCCTTCGGTCGCGCCCTCCGCCTCGGCGATCTTGCGTTCCAGATCGGGAATGCGCCCATAGGCCAGCTCGCCCGCCTTGGCGAGATCGCCCGCCCGCTGCGCCTGTTCAAGCTCGACCCGCGCGGCCTCCAGCTGTTCCTTCAGCTTGCTGTCGCCCGCAATCTTGTCCTTCTCTGCCTGCCAGCGCTGCGTCAGCGCCGCCGATTGCTCCTCAAGGTTCGCGAGGTCCTCCTCCAGCGCGTCCAGGCGATCCTTGGACGCCTTGTCGGTCTCCTTCTTCAGCGCTTCCCGCTCGATCTTCAGCTGGATGATCCGCCGATCGAGATTTTCAATCTCCTCCGGCTTGCTCTCCACCTCCATGCGCAGGCGAGACGCTGCCTCGTCCATCAGGTCGATGGCCTTGTCGGGCAGGAAGCGGTCGGTGATGTAGCGGTTGGAGAGCGTCGCCGCCGACACCAGCGCGCCATCGGTGATCCGCACCCCATGATGCAGCTCATATTTCTCCTTGAGCCCGCGCAGGATGGAGATCGTATCCTCCACCGTCGGCTCGCCCACGAAGACCGGCTGGAAGCGCCGTTGGAGCGCAGGGTCCTTCTCGACATATTTGCGATATTCATCGAGCGTCGTCGCGCCGATGCAGTGCAGTTCGCCGCGCGCCAGAGCAGGCTTCAACAGATTGCCCGCATCCATCGCGCCTTCCGACTTGCCCGCACCGATCAGCGTGTGCATCTCGTCGATGAACAGGACGACCTGCCCTTCCGCGCCCTTCACTTCGTCCAGAACGCCCTTCAGTCGCTCCTCGAACTCGCCGCGATATTTTGCGCCCGCGATCAGCGATCCCATGTCGAGCGCCATCAGCGTGCGGTCCTTGAGCGTATCGGGCACGTCGCCATTGGCGATGCGCAACGCCAGCCCCTCCGCAATCGCGGTCTTGCCCACGCCCGGGTCGCCGATCAGCACGGGATTATTCTTGGTCCGCCGCGCCAGAATCTGGATCGTCCGCCGGATTTCCTCGTCCCGGCCGATCACCGGGTCCAGCTTGCCCTCGCGCGCCGCTTCGGTGAGGTCGCGGGCGAATTTCTTCAGCGCATCATAGCGATCCTCCGCGCCTGCCGTGTCGGCCGTACGCCCGCCACGCAGATCGTTGATCGCGCTATTCAGCGCCTCCGCCTTCAGTCCCGCCGCCGCCAGAGCTTTGCCCGCCGCGCTCGTGGTTGCGAGCGTCAGGGCCAGCAGCAGCCGCTCCACCGTGACAAAGCTGTCCCCGGCCTTCGCCGCGACCTGTTCGGCGCTGTCCAACACCCGCACCGCGTCATTGTCGAGGCCCGGCGTCTGCTGCGCCCCGCTGCCCGATACCGCAGGCACCTTGGCAAGCGCCGCATCGGTTTCCCGCAGCGCGACAGCGGGATCGCCGCCTGCCGCCTTGATCAGACCGGACGCCATGCCCTGATTATCTTCCAGCAGCGCCTTCAGCAAATGCTCCGGACTGATCCGCTGATGGTTCATGCGGATCGCGACGGTCTGCGCCGATTGCAGGAAGCCCTTGGCGCGGTCAGTGAATTTTTCGAGGTTCATAGGAAGCCCTTCGTGAAACTAGCCACGATGTAATGTTGCATAAATGACACACAAGAGGCGCTACGCAATTATCCTTAGCATCGCTCGCCCACCCGGCGCAAACCTGCCCATATTAGAGGAAGATAAGCGCCCGATCCCGACGCGCCGTCCATCCAATGCATATTGCGCCGTCCCCATGCGCCGCTATGCTGCGGCCACCCATTGCCGCCTCCCCGGCTATGATCTCCAGCTTCGATGAGGGCGCCCATGATTTTTTCCTCCACCTCGCGTCGCCTGGCTCTGTCGCTTGGCCTGTCTTCATTAAGCCTGTCGATCATCGCCTTTCCAGTCCCCGTCGCACGCGCTGCCCCAGCGGTTCAGACGGCTCCAGCCCCGCTCTCCCGCCTCGTTTCCGCTGTCGATATTCCCTATGAGCAGTTCACGCTGAAAAACGGGCTGCGCGTCATCGTTCATACCGATCGCAAGGCTCCCGTGGTCGCCGTATCGGTCTGGTATCATGTGGGCTCGCGCTTCGAGCCTGCGGGCAAGACCGGCTTTGCTCATCTGTTCGAACATCTGATGTTCTATGGTTCGGAAAATGCCGATGGGCCTTTCTTCGGACGGCTGGAGGATATCGGCGCGACCGATTGGAACGGCACGACCTGGTTCGATCGCACCAATTATTTCGAAACGGTGCCGACCGGCGCGCTCGACCGGGCATTGTTTCTCGAATCCGACCGCATGGGCCATCTGCTCGGCGCGGTGACGCAGACCAAGCTCGATGCGCAGCGCAGCGTCGTGCAGAATGAAAAGCGGATGGGCGAGAATGAGCCCTATGGTCTGGTCGAATATGCCCAGCTCGCCGCCATGCTGCCCGAAGGCCATTCCTATCGCCATTCGACCATCGGATCGATGGCGGACCTGAATGCCGCCAGCCTTGCCGACGTGCAGAACTGGTTCAAGACGCATTATGGCCCGAACAATGCCGTCCTGGTGCTGGCGGGCGATATCGACGTTCCGACCGCCAGGGCGAAGGCCGAAAAATGGTTCGGCAATATCCTGACCGGTCCCGCGCCCAAGGATGTGGACGCCACCGTGCCAACGCTCGACAGGCCAGTCGACAAGCTGATGCACGACAATGTCGCGGCGACCCGGCTCTACCGCAACTGGATCGTGCCGGGCGTCAATTCGGCCGACCTGCCGCAACTCGATCTGGCGATGTCGGTGTTTGGCGGCCTCAAATCCTCCCGCCTCGACAATATATTGGTGCGCGACGAGAAAGTGGCCGTCGGCGTCAAGGCCAGCATCCAGCCATTCGAAAAGCTGTCCATCGCGGAAATCACCGTTGACGTGAAGCCGGGGCAGGACGCCGCCGCCGTTGGCAGGCGGCTCGACCAATTGCTGGCCGACTATCTCGCCAAGGGGCCTACCGCCGACGAAGTTCAACGCGCCGCGACCCAGCAGCTGTCGGGCACTATCGGCGGTCTGGAAAAGGTCGGCGGCTTCAGCGGTAAGGCGGTGACCCTGGCGGAAGGTGCAGTTTATTCCGACGATCCGGGCAAATATAAGAAGGACCTCGCCCTCTACGCCGCCGCCACGCCGCAATCGGTGGGCGACACCGCCCGCAAATGGCTTGGGCGTCCGGTATTCCGGCTGACCGTGGCCCCCGGAGAACGGACGGCGGAGGATAATGCGCTCGCGGGCAACGCCACGCACCACCCCGCCTATTTCCGCGATCCCAAAAAGCCCGCGCCGGTAGCCGCCACGCCACCGCCATCGACCCGCATTGCCGAACCGTCGATCGAGCCGGTCAAGGATCTGGATTTCCCCGCTGTCGAGGAAGCCCGGCTGAAGAACGGCATTCCGGTCGTATTCGCTCGGCGCGCGACCGTTCCGGTGGTGCGGGTGTCGGTATCCTTCGACGCGGGCAATGCTGCCGATGACAAGGCGAAACTGGGCACGGCCGCGCTGACGACGGCGCTGCTGGATGAAGGTACGAAAACGCGCAGTTCGGTGCAGATCGCGGAAGAACAGGAACGGCTGGGCGCGTCGATCGGCGCGAGCAACGGCATGGATGCAACCACCGTCGGCCTCTATTCGCTCAAGCCCAATCTTGATGCGTCGCTCGGCTTGCTCGCCGACGTCATTCGCAACCCGGCCTTCGCTCCGGCAGAGGTGGAGCGCATCCGAGGTCAGCTACTGACTCGCATCGCCGCCGAGAAAACGGAGCCGATGCCGATCGCGCAGCGTCTGCTGCCGCCTTTGCTTTATGGCACCGCGCATCCCTACGGCATCCCCTTCACCGGATCGGGCACGGCCAGCGGCGTCAAGGCGGCGACCCGTGCCGATCTGGCCGCCTTCCATGCCAAATGGATGCGGCCTGACAATGCCACCATCTTCGTGACCGGCGACACCAGCCTGGCCGAAATCATGCCGCTGCTCGAAAAGCGCTTCGGCGACTGGAAAGCGACTGCCGTGGCCAAGGGCAAGAAGCTCTTCCGCATGGACCGGATGGCGCGCCCCGCGCGGATCATCCTGGTCGACAAGCCGCAAAGTCCGCAATCGATGATCCTCGCGGGCCTGCTGACGGGCAGGCAGGGCACCGACAACCCATTGACGCTGCAGACCGCCAACGAAGTGCTGGGTGGCAGCTCTACCTCGCGGCTGATCATGGACCTGCGTGAAACGAAAGGCTGGGCCTATTCCGCTGGCACCGCGTTGCCCGGCGTCAAGGAAACCATCCCCCTGCTGGTCTATGCTCCCGTTCAGACCGACAAGACCGGCGCGTCCATCGCCGCCGCGCGTCAGGACATTGCCGATTTCCTGACCGCCAAGGGCACGACAGAGGCCGAACGCAACCAGACCATCAACAGCCAGATCCTGTCTCTGCCGGGCAGCTTCGAAACATCATCGGACCTGATGGGGGCGATGATGCGCAACCGCCTGCTCGGCCGCCCGGACGATTTCTACGAGACGCTGCCGGGCCTCTACCGTGCCATGACCGCCGCTGACCTCGACAAGGCTGCGCGCGAGGCGATCGATCCCACCCGACTGATCTGGGTCGTCGTGGGCGATGCAAAACTCGTCCGGCCGCAGCTTGACGCGCTTGGCCTGCCCGTCGAAATGGGAACCCTTGCCGATTGAGGCTGCTTTGAGGAGATGAAGTGATGGCGAATGTCGATGGCGCTTATGATTGCGTGGCAAAGACGCCTCTGGGCGATCAGAAGGGCGTGTTCACCGTCATCAGCAACGGCGCCAGCTTCCACGGCACCTTCGCGGGCATGATGGGGTCGCTGGATGTCGCCGAGGGTAAGGTCGATGGCGACAAGCTCAACTGGAAGATGAACATGACGATGCCCATGCCCATCACGATGGAATGCGAAGCGGTCGTGGAAGGCGATGCGATCAACGGCACCATGCAGCTGGGCGCGTTCGGGGCGGCGGGCTTTTCCGGCACGCGGCGCGTTTAAGTCTGCTTTTCCGCCAATGACCGGCCGCGCCATCCTGGGATTCGCCTGATGTCTCGCTCCGCCCTGACGCAGGGGCTGGTGCAGCAGTTCCCGCTGGTCGCGCGGGGCTGGCGGCAACTGGCCGATGACGCGCTGGCGGAATTGCGGGTGTCCTCCAGCGCCGGCTGGTGCCTGGTGCATCTGGCCCGGCTGGGACCCGACGTGCGGCAGGCCGACCTTGCCGATCAGCTGGGCATTACCCAGCCCTCACTGGTGCGGACGCTGGACGGGCTGGCGGCGATGGGGTTGATCGAGCGCCTGCCACATCCGGAAGACAAGCGATCGAACCGGGTGGAGTTCACCGATGCGGGTCGCGACCTTGCCGCACGGATCGAAGCACGACTGGATGACCTCTCGCAGCAGCTGTTCGACGGCGTCCCCGAAGCTGCCGTCGAGATCACCGTCAACATGATGCAACTCCTCACTCGCCGCATCGCTGAACGGCGCAAACAGGCCTAGGGCGCGCCACCGTTCGTGAGTGCTCCTAAAGCGGAGACGCTCACCCTAAGCGCCTGCCGTAAGCAGGGAGAGGAGCGGAACGCCCGTTGCCAACATCCTCACACAGAAAAGCCCACCGGTCGGAAAACCGGCGGGCTTCCTAAAAAGCCAGGTGCGACCCGAAGGCTTTATTAATATTGAACAGTCACCGTCACCGCGCGGCGGTTCTGTGCCCAGGCGGCTTCATCCGAGCCGAGCGCTGCGGGGCGTTCCTTGCCGTAGCTCACCGTGTTGATGCGGCTGGGGTCGATGCCGAGCGAGGCGAGATAGTTTTTCGCGGCGTTGGCGCGGCGTTCGCCGAGCGCGATATTATAGTCGCGGGTGCCGCGTTCGTCGGCATGGCCTTCGATCGTGACGCGGACATTGGGGTTCTGCTGCAACCAGGCGGCCTGGCTCTGCAGCGTCTGCTGGTCCTGCGCATCGACGTCATATTGGTCGGTGTCGAAGAAGATGCGGTCGGACGAGACGGAGGCGACGAAATCCTCCTGGCTGCCCTTCACCGCGCCGCCGGTCGTGCCGGTTCCAGTGCCGGTCTGGGCGCTGTTGTCGGTGGCGGGCGGCGGCGGCAGGTCCTTGGGCGCCTTCTTGCCACAGGCGGCGAGCGCCAGGACGGAGACGGCGATCAATAAGGGGCGGTTGAGTTTCATCAGGGGTCTCCTTGAAGAGCACAGAGTCGTTACGTCTGCGCGACGATGTTGTTCCGGATCAGGGAAGCAGCGGACCCCAGGCGGGGTCAGAACCGCTGAGCGGCGTGGGGATGCGGCGTTCGTTGACGCCGGTCAGATCGACCTGCCAGACCTGGCTGGCGCCGTCGCGGCCGGGCGAGGTGCGGAAAAATTGCAGGACGCGGCCGTTGGGTGACCAGGTCGGCTGCTCATCCTGCCAGCCATTGGTGAGGATGCGTTCATTGCCGCCGTCGGGCGTCATGACGGCGATCTTGAAGTCGCCGCTGATCTTGGTGAAGGCGATAAGGTCGCCCCGCGGGCTCCATTCGGGCGTGGCATAGCGGCCGCCGCCATGGCTGATGCGGCGCTGGGCTGAACCATCGGCGTTCATGACATAGACCTGCTGGCTGCCGGAGCGGTCGCTTTCGAAGACGATCTTGGTGCCGTCGGGCGAATAGCTGCCGCCGACATCGATGCCCGGAGCAGTCGTGAGCCGAACGGGCTGGCCGCCCTGCGCAGAGACGCGATAAATGTCGGTGTTGCCTGCGACGGCCATCGAGAAGAGGATGTTGCGGCCATCGGGCGACCAGCGTGGAGCAAAAGTGGCATTGTTGCTTTCGGTGACGAGGCGCTGACGGCCGGTGCCGATGTCATAGACATAGATACGCACCCGGCTGCCCAGATAGCTCACATAGACGATCGACTTATAGTCGGGCGAAAAGCGCGGGGTGAGCGCGATAGACTGGCCATTGGTGATGAAGCGGTGGTTGGCGCCATCGCTATCCATGATGGCGAGGCGCTTGGTGCGGTTTCCCTTGGGACCGCTTTCCGCGATATAGGCGATGCGGCTATCGAAGAAGGGACTTTCGCCCGACAGGCGTGCATAGATGGCGTCGGCGCATTTATGCGCGGCGCGCCGCCAGTCGCGCGGGGCGACGACATAGCCCTGGCGGGTCAGTTCCTGCTTCAACGCGACGTCATAGAGATAGCAGCCGACCGTGATGTCCGCCTCTCCACCCGTGGTGCGGACGAAGCCCTGCACCAATGCCTGATAGGCGCCCCATTTGTCATAAGCGGGGTTTGTGACTTCGGGGAAGGCGATGGCGGGGATGCCTCCGGGGCCGGAGGGATCGAACAGGCCCGATCCCTTGAGGTCGGAGGCGATGACTTCCGCGATCTTGCGGCCGAGTTCGCTGGAGGACCCGGCAGGGGTGGAGACTTCGGCCTGCGGGGGCAAAGCGGGGACGACGATCTTGAGGTTGCTGTCGATGTCGCCGGTCACATCGACCGACAACTGGGCCATCGCAGGGCTGGCAAAGGCTGCGCAAAGGGCGAGCAGTGCGGTTATTCCAAAGCTTCTCATCGCGCTTTCCTTGCGTAGACTCTCAACGGTTTGAGCCATTTCCACTGTTCATAATATTCGTCCGGCAGCCCTTGGAAAGGGGACGCCTGCATGACCGCCTGCACGGCGCGTTCCTTGTAGATGGAAACCTGTGGCTTGTTGCTGGCCGTCTGCCCCTGCACGTCGATCACTTCGGGCCTGCCGATTACTCGGCCGTTGCGGTCAATCTTCACCTCCAGAAAGGCCACCAGCTGCTCGACATCCGCGCCGGAAGGGAGCTTCAGATGCCGATAGATCTGATCGCCGATCAAGCGATCAAGCGCAGCCTTCTGCACGGGACCCATGGTTGCGGCCGGGGGCGGCGCTGCCCTGCGCGGGGCGTCGGCTTCAGTGTCGATGCCCTTCAGGAAATCCTTGCCGAGCAGGGAGCCCTTTGGCTTTTCCGCCTTACCCTGGCCGGAGGCGCGGGCGGGGGCGTTTGCCCTGGGCTTGGCCGCGGGCTTTTGCGCGCTCCTGGCGGGGGCAGGGGTCGCGGCGGGCTTTGCCTTTGGCGGCGTGGGTTTCGCGGCAGGTTTTTCGGGCGCGGGTTTAGGCTTGGGCTGGACCTTGGCCACTTCCTTCTTCGCCGACGCGGGCTTCGGCGGCGGTGGCGCCGGGACGGGTTCCGGCTCGGGAACGGGCGCCGGTTCCGGGACAGGCGCGGGCGCGGCGTCCTCGGTCGGGCCTTGATCCGGCGCGACACTGGGCGGGGGAGGCTGGGTCGAGATTTGTGGCGCTGCGGACTGGAGCGCGGCTTCGTCCACCAGGCTGACGTCCATCGGCGGCGAGTTCAGCTTCAGCGGATTGGGCGTGGCGAGAAAGCCGACCGACAACAGGCCGAACAGCAGGACATGTCCCGCCGTCGCTACGCCAAGGCCGATCTTCTCCGCACGTTCCATCCCCGAGTCCTATGGTCCCTATTCTGAACCGCCGCTGACAGCAGCGGAGACGGCAGCATCTGCGCCGCCGGTGCTGACCAGCGCGACCTTGTTGAGGCCCGCGCGGTTGAGTTCGCCCATGACGCGCATCACCCGGCCATAGTCGAGCCCGGTGTCGGCGCGCAGGAAGATCTGCGGCGGCTCAGCCTTGCCCGCGTTGGCGGACACGATCTCCGCAAGGCGGCCGGGCAGGTCGGCATCGCTGACCTCGGTCTCATCGATGTAGAGGCCGCCGTCGCGGTCGATGGAGACCACGGTCGGCTTCTGGTCCTGATCGAGACCCTTGGCGCGGGTTTCGGGGAGGTTTACCGGCACGCCGGTGACGAGCAGGGGCGCGGTCACCATGAAGATGATGAGCAGCACCAGCATGACATCGACCAATGGGGTGACGTTGATGTCCGCCATGGGCGCGCGATGACGGCCCCGGCGCCCGGAGGGTGGGGTGGACATGGCCATTTACAGGACCTCCGCCGAGCCCGTCATCCCAGCGGAAGCTGGGATCTCGTGCCTTTGGGCTCGCCCGTAGCCGCCTGAGATCCCAGCTTTCGCTGGGATGACCGGAGAGGTGGGGGAGGGAGCCATCCTCACCGCTGCGCCTCCAGCTCCCGGCTGAGCGTCGAATAGAAACCGTCGGCGAAGCGGGTGAGCTTCGATTCCATGCGGTTTATGCCGTGGCTGAAGCGGTTGTAGGCGATGACGGCCGGAATCGCTGCGAACAGGCCGATTGCCGTGGCGAAGAGCGCTTCGGCGATGCCGGGTGCGACGACTGCGAGCGAGCTGTTCTGCTCTTTCGCGATCGCCGTGAAGGCGCGCATGATGCCCCAGACGGTGCCGAACAGGCCGACAAAAGGCGCGACCGAGCCGATGGTGGCGAGGATGTTGAGCCGGTCGGACAGGCGATCGACTTCGGCCGCGATCATGCTGGACATGGCAGTGGAAAGCCGGTCACGCGTGCCGTCGCGATCGATCACCTTCTGCGCGGTCGAGCGGCGCCATTCGGTGACGCCAGCGGCCATGACCTTGGCAGCGGGGAAATCCGATGATTTGCCGCGCGCCTCATAGAAGCGGTCGATATCTTCCGCTTTCCAGAAATCATCCTCGAACGCGCTGCTGTGGCGGCTGGCCTTGCGCAGGGTGAAGGTGAAGCCGATGATCATCGCCCAGGTCCAGATGCTGGCGAGCACGAGGCCCAGCATCACCACCTTCACGACGATGTCGGCCTGCAGGAACAGGGCGAGCGGCGAAATGGTCGCAGCTTGGGTGGCGGCGCCGACAGCGGCGCCAACGTCGGGCATCGAAAGGCTCATGGGTTGATGTCTTCCCCTCTCATCAAACGGCTGAAAATATCGATCCAGGATTTGGGTTGCCGCGTGGGACGGCCCTGGCCGGTCAGGAAGGCGACAGAGACTTCGCCGTCCGTGAGTATGTCATCGCCGCGCCTGACTGTCTGATGAATGGTGCAGGCAACCGGGCGAACGGCGGTCACGCGGCTTTCGACCAGCAGGTCGTCATCGAGCCGCGCCGGGCGCTTGTAGGCGATATTAAGGTTGGTAACAGCATAAACGCCCGTACCATCATCCTGCGCGGCGCGCTGATCGATCCCGGCGACGCGCAGCATGTCGGATCGCGCGCGCTCCATATAGCGCAGGTAATTGGCGTGGTAGACGAGCCCGGACAGGTCCGTATCCTCAAAATAGACGCGCAGGGGAAAGTGATGCACGGCGGCAATGAACCTTCCGGTTGCCGGCTCGGGCATGGACGCTGAAACGGACATGCGCGGCCTTTTAACCATCAAGCAGGCGACGCGCAAAGGCGGAAATGAACAGGGCCGAAGCGGCCTGCCGGGCAGCAGGGGCTATCCGTCCCACAAACGCGGCGCGCTCAGCTCTGATTAACACAGCAGCCGTTGTGATTGATGTTCGAAAGCGCTGGCCCCCTGCTTCCCATAGCGCTAGTGGGCGGCAAATTGATTTTGCGAGGACATTAGCATGACCGACATTCAGACCGTGGGCGTCATCGGCGCTGGTCAGATGGGCGCGGGCATTGCCCAGGTCACCGCACAGGCTGGCTATGATGTGATCCTGTGCGACGTCGATCTGGCGCGTGCGCAGAAGGGGCTTCAGGGCATTTCCAAGCAGCTTGGCCGAGCTGTGGAGAAGGGCAAGCTGACCCCGGAAGAATCCGAAGCCGCTTTCGCCCGCATCCGTCCGAGCGGCGACCTTGCCCCGCTGGCGGACGCGCAACTGGTGATCGAGGCCGCGACCGAGCGGGAGGAGATCAAGCGCAGCATCTTCGCCAATGTCAGCGCGGTGATCACGCCCGGCACGATCCTGGCGACCAACACGTCCTCCATCCCGATCACGCGGCTGGCGCAGGTGGTTCCCGATCCGGCGCTGTTCGTGGGCATCCACTTCTTCAATCCCGTGCAGGTCATGGCGCTAATCGAGCTGATCCGCGGCCTCGCCACATCGGACGAGACGGTGGCCATCGTGGAGGCCTTCGCCACCCGCCTCGGCAAGAATATCGTGCAGGCGTTCGACTCCCCCGGCTTCGTCGTCAACCGCATCCTGTTGCCGATGATCAACGAATCCATCTTCGCGCTGGGCGAAGGCGTCGCCAACATCCGCGACATAGACATGGGCGTGCGGCTGGGGCTGAACCATCCGATGGGGCCGTTGACGCTGGCCGATTTCGTCGGACTCGACACCTGCCTTGAGGTGCTGAACGTGCTGCGATCGACCACCGGCGATTCCAAATATCGCCCCGCGCCGCTGCTGGTGAAATATGTCGAGGCTGGATGGCTGGGACGCAAGACCGGCAAGGGCTTTTATGATTATTCGGGGCCGGAGCCTGTGCCGACCCGGTAAGCTTTATCGTTCCGGGCCGAGCTGATGCTTCTTCAGGCAGTGCCGAAGCTGGTCGTAGCTTAGCCCGAGCGCCTTGGCGGTCGCGCGTTGATTGAAGCGGTGGCGTTCGAGCGCGTGCCGGATGATCGCGGCTTCATGTTCCTGCATGGCGGCCTTGAGGCTGGTTATCCCGTCAAATCTGTAGCCTGATGGTTCAGCCATGGCTTCGGTGGAGGAGGCCTCTGCCTGTGGCTTCCATGGGGAGGCAAAGGGGTTGAATATGATCCGGCCGACCGGGCGTGAAGGCTCTTCCCAGCGATAGACTGCCCGCTCCACGACATTACGCAGCTCGCGCACATTGCCCGGCCAGGGGTGAGCTTCCATTGCAGCGAGGCAATCGGGGGTGAAGCCGGGCCATTGCGGCCGTCCCAGCTCAGCGGCCATGCGACGGCCGAAATGATCGGCGAGCACCGCCACGTCGCCTTCGCGGGCGCGGAGCGGTGGCAGGGTAATGACTTCAAAACTCAGCCGGTCGAGCAGGTCCGCGCGGAAGCGGCCGGTTTCGGCCAGCAGGGGCAGGTCTTCGTTGGTGGCGGCGACGATGCGGACGTCCACGGTCATCGGGCGCGAGGCGCCGATGCGGGTGACTTCGCCATATTCGATGACGCGCAGCAGCCTTTCCTGCGCGGCCATGGACAGGGTCGCCAATTCGTCAAGGAACAGCGTGCCGCCGTTTGCTTCCTCGAACCGCCCGGCGCGGGCGCGGGTGGCGCCGGTGAAGGCGCCCTGTTCATGGCCGAACAGTTCGGCTTCGATCAGTGTTTCGGGCAGCGCGGCGCAATTCATGACGATGAGCGGTTCGCCCCAGCGCGGCGAGAGGCGATGGAGGCGTTCGGCGATCAGTTCCTTGCCGGTGCCGCGCTCCCCAACGACCAGGGTCGGGCGATCGAGTTCGGCCGCGCGCCCCGCCTGCTCGACCGCGTCGAGGAAGGGCAGCGACTGGCCGATGAACTGGCTGTTTCGTTCCATTTCCAACTTATGGTGAAAATTACCACTTATTGGCAAGATTAATCGATGTTCGAGGTTGCGGAGGGGCGGAAATCCGGCGGTTCCGCAAATTGGCACGGCTTCTGCAAAGGACGGGCAAAGCCGTTGAACGGAAGGATCGTAGTTTCGATGGGTATTTTTTCTCGCACGCGCGACATCATTGCCGCCAATGTCACCGACCTGCTCGACCGGGCGGAAGACCCGGCAAAGATGATCCGCATGATCATCCTGGAGATGGAGGAAACGCTGGTCGAGGTGCGCGCGTCCGCCGCCCGCACCATCGCCGACCAGAAGGAGATGCGCCGCCATATCGGCAAGCTGCAGGGCTTGCAGGAAAGCTGGACGGAAAAAGCGCAACTGGCGCTCAGCAAGGACCGCGAGGACCTGGCCAAGGCGGCGCTGGTGGAAAAGCAGAAGGCGGCCGACATGGCAGAGCAGCTGTCCCACGAGATCGAGGTGCTGGACGAGGCGCTGAAGGCTTCTGAGGAAGATATCGCCAAGCTGCAGGCGAAGCTGCTCGAAGCCCGGACGCGGCAGAACGGTCTGGTCAGCCGGATGGAAAGCGCGCAAAATCGGGTGCGCATGCGCGAAGCCTATGCCGGGGAGAAGGTGAATGAGGCCTTCGCCCGTTTCGACATATTGGAGCGCCGCGTCGATATGGCCGAAGGGCGGGCGGACGCGCTGAGCCTGGGCCAGGGTCAGAAGACGCTGGAGGAAGAGATTGCCGAGCTTCAGGCGGCCGACAAGGTCGATGCCGAGCTCGCCGCGATGAAAGCCGGCATGAACAGGGGAGCGTGACGCATGGAGGATGTGTTTCTGCCGATCATGATCTGCGGCATGTTGTTCATCGGCATGCCGTGGCTGATCCTGCATTATACGACCAAGTGGAAGCAGGCGCCCAAGATCACCGATGAGGATGAGCGGTTGCTGGACGATCTGCATCTGCTCGCGCGGCGGCTGGAGGACCGGTTGCAGACGGTCGAGCGGATCGTTGCCGCCGACAATCCCGATTTTCGCCCGGCGCGCCCGACGCCCGACGACGCTTATGATTTCGATCGCCCAAATCTCGACCACCAAAATCTCGACCGGAGGAACTGACATGGCAGCCCGCCGCACCAAATTCTACCTCGACAAGCAGAATGGCAAATGGATGGGCGTATGCGCAGGCATCGCCGATTATACGGGCGTCGACGTGACCTGGGTCCGCGTGGGCGCGGTGCTGGTGACGCTGATGGGCGCCTTTCCCTGGTCGCTGATCGCCTATTTCGCGGTCGCCTATTTTGGCGAGAACAAGCCGCTGGGCCTTTATACCGACCGGGATGACGAGAAATTCTGGCAGGGCGTGCGGACCAATCCGGCGCGGTCGGCGCGCGACGTGCGGTCGAAGTTCCGGGACATCGACCGGCGGCTGGCGGACATCGAGACATTCTACACCAGCCGCAACACGAGACTGGCGGAAGAGATCGACAGCCTGCGCTGAGGCGTGGAGAGGGAGGCCAAGTCCATGAATCCTTTTGAAATGGTGGTCGCGATCGTTGCCATTGCCGCCGTGGCAAGCATCGTACGCGCCAAATATGGCATTGTGCGCCGCCATCGGGGCAAGGAGTTTGTCCAGCGCGGACCCGATCCCGAAGCCGAACGGCTACGCGCGGAGGTGAAGGCGCTGAAGGATCGCGTGGCGGTGCTCGAACGGCTGGCGACCGACAGCACAAGCGCGCTGGAACGCGAGTTCGACAAGTTGCGGGAGCGCGACTGAGGAGGGACGATATGCAGGAGCCCCTTTCCATCCTGATCACGGCGCTGAGCAGCCTGCTGGGGCTGGCGATCGTTGCGGTGGCGGCTTTGCGTGGCTGGAGCGGTTGGCTTGCGCTGAAGCGCGCGGAACTGGCGCGGCCGGATGCAGGGCCGCCCACCGCCAGCGCCCGGATCGAGGTCGCGGATCTGAAAGAGCGTATCCGCAAGCTGGAGGCCATCGCGGCAGGTGTGGATCTTTAAGGAAAAGCGGCTTTCGCGCGCCGCTTTTCCCCCTATATGCGGGATATGACCGATGCGCCCGCCCTTGCCGATCTTCAGGAAGAATATGAATTCCTCGACGCCGATGACCGTTACCGGCTGCTGATCGACCTTGGGCGCGCGCTGGAGCCGATGCCCGACGCGCTGAAGACCGATGCCACACTGGTGCGCGGCTGTTCGGCGGCGGTCTGGGTCTATCCGACCGTGCGCGACGATGGGCGGCTGCATTTCCTGGCGGATAGCAATGCGGCGATCACCAAGGGGATCATCGCGCTGGTCCTGCTGACCGTGCAGGACCAGATGCCAGCTGGAATCGGCGCGGCGGATATCGAGGGGGCGCTGGCGCCCTTCGACCTTAAGAACCAGCTCAGCTCCAACCGGACACAGGGCATTCCCAACATGATCGCGCTCATCCGGCAGACGGCGGAGCGCTATAGCTAAGCGGGAAACCTGCTGACATCCGCGCGTTCTCCTTGCGAGAGCGAAACGGACGAAGAGGAGAAGCGCGATGCGGAGCCTATGGGCGCTGGCGGCGGTCAGCCTGCTGGCGGGCTGCTCGGGCGGCGATAAGGAAGGTCCGACCCAGCGCGAGCAGATCGGTCAGCAGTGGAAATATGAAGGCGGCGAGGGCGGGAAGCCCAAGGTCGCCTATATTGGCAGCGCGAACAGCGTGCAGACCATGACGGCCGAGGACACATTTTCGGTGCTGCTGGTGCAGCCGATGCCGGAAGGCGGCACGGACGTGACCGTGAAGCTGGTCGGCGCGCCCTTCAGCTGCGACCTGTCCGACTGCCGCGTCACGGCGATGACCGATGATGGCAAGAGCCATGATTGGCGTGGGCGGATGACCGAGAATAAGGACGGGATAGAGGTGCTGCCTGCCGCGAAGGCCGATGAGGCGATCAAGCGGAGCAAGGTGGTGAAAGTCAATCTGGTGGTGGGGCCGAAGGAGAAGACATTTCCGTTTGAATTTCGGGTGGCGGGGTTGGACTTGAAGAAGTGAGGTGAGTGCAAAACACTGCTGTCATCCCAGCGGAAGCTGGGATCTCGGGAGAGGGCGCGCAATTTGGCCTGAGACCCCAGCGGTCGCTGGGGTGACGGTATTTAGGGGACTGTTACTCCTGCAGCGAGACGCCCGGGCTTCTCGGGTCGGCCGCGCCAAGCCAATGGCCGTCGGGGGTGCGTTCGGCGGCGTTGGCTTTGAGGCCCATGGGGGCGACTGTGACCTTATGGCCCCAGGATTCGAGCGAGGCCTTCATGGCTTCTAGCGTGGTGCCCTGTTCCAGCACGAGGCCGTTGGCGTCGAAAAATTCAAGGCCCAGCGCGATGGAATCCTGTGCGGACAGGCCCCAGTCCAAATGAGCGATCAGCGCCTTCGTCACCTGCATGATAATCGTCCGCCCGCCCGCCGCGCCAACGGTGAAGACCGGCGTTCCTTTCCTGTCATAGACGATCGTCGGGGACATGGAGGAGAGCGGCCGCTTGCCCGGTTCCACCCTGTTTGCCACGGGCGCGCCGTTCCTTTCGGGCGTAAAGCTGAAATCGGTCAGTTCATTGTTGAGGATGACGCCATCGGCGATCAACTGACTGCCAAAGAAGCTTTCGATGGTAGACGTCCATGCCGCGATATCGCCACCCCGGTCGATTGCCACGAAATGGCTGGTGCCGCTTTCCGGCTGGGGCAGCGCCGTAGTCCGGGACTCGGCACCCGGCGGGCTGCCCCGGCTATAGTCTTTGAGGGTGCGGCCAAGCGCGATGAGCGCCGATCGCTTCTTGAGATAGGCCGGGTCGATCAGGCCCGCGATCGGCACGGACACGAATTCGGGGTCGCCTAGCCAGGTGTCGCGGTCGGCATAGGCGAGGCGCATGGCTTCACCGATGACATGCCAGGAACGCGGATCATCCTTGCCCCATTGCGCCAGCGGGAAGCGTTCGACCATGCCCAGGATTTGCAGGACGGTGATGCCGCCTGACGAAACCGGACCCATGCCGCAGATGCTGTAGCCGCGATACGGGCCGCAGACCGGCTTGCGCGCCTTCACCTGATAGGAGGCGATATCGGCCTCCGTCATCGGCACGGGATTTTTGGGCGCGTTGGTGACTGTGCTGGCGATCGCCCGTGCGGTCTCGCCCTTGTAAAAGGCGTCCGGCCCTTCCGCCGCAATCCGCCGGAACAGGGCGGCGAGCGGAGGATTTTTAAGGGTCGTGCCGATCGGCGCGGGGGCACCGTTCACCCAGAAATATTTCTGGATCTCGGGGAATTCGGGCCAGATGGGGGCGACCGCCTTCATGGCGGTGTCGAGCCGCTGACGCACCTCAAAGCCATCCTCGGCCAGCCGGATCGCGGGCGCGAACAGCGCCGCCCATGGCAGCTTGCCCCATTTGCGATGCGCTTCCCATGCGAGGCGGAGGTTGCCGGGGACGCCGACGGAATAGCCGCCGGGCCAGGCGGAGCGGAAGGCAAGGGGCTGGCCGTCCGATCCGATGAACCGGTCGGGCCGTGCCGCTGCCGGGGCGGTCTCGCGCCCGTCGATCGACTCCAGCACCCCCGTCTCGCCATCATGATGCATCAGGAAGCCGCCGCCGCCGATTCCGCTATTATGCGGTTCGACCACGTTGAGGGCGAGCATCATGGCGATCGCGGCGTCGGTCGCGCTGCCGCCCTGACGCAGGATTTCCTGCCCTGCGGCCGCAGCGCGCGGATCGGCGGCGGAAACGGTGGCATTGAGCGCAACGGGCTCGCGCGCCGCGAGGGGGGCGGCAGGCAGGAAGGCGAGGAGGACGGGGGCCAGCAGGCCGGCAAGGCGGGGCATCATGCGGCCTACCCTATCGTGCGCCCCCGCCGCCGCAAGCCCTCCAGATCAGGCGTCGATGCCGATCACCTGGCCGATATGGGTGAAGCCGTCGCGGGCCATCAGCCTTTTCAATCCCGCGTTGATCCGCTTGGCGAGATACGGACCTTCATAGACGAGCGCGCTGTAGAGCTGGATGAGGCTGGCCCCGGCGCGCAGCCGGGCATAGGCCTGTTCGGCGGAGCCGATGCCGCCAACGCCGATCAGCGGCAGGCGCGTGCCCAATATCCGGCGGAAATCGCGCAGCCGCTGAAGCGAAAGATCGGTGAGCGGCGCGCCTGACAGGCCGCCGCTTTCACTGGCGTGGGCCGATCGGAGCGGCGGCCGGGAGATGGTCGTGTTGGAGACGATCAGCGCATCGACGCCATGGTCGAGGCAGGCGGCGGCGATATCATCGACGTCGACGGGCTCCAGATCGGGCGCGACCTTCAGAAAGATGGGCGTGGAATCTGTCCCGCGCGCGGTCATGACGGCGCCCAGCAACTGGTCCAGCGCTGCCCTGTCCTGCAAGGCGCGCAGTCCTGGCGTGTTGGGGGAGGAGATGTTGACCGTCAGATAATCGGCAAGCGGCGCCATGCAGGTCACGCCCGTCACATAGTCGGCGATGCGGTCGGCCGCGTCCTTGTTCGCGCCGATATTAATGCCGACGATCGGCGCAGCCCCATCGCCAGCAGGACGGCGGCGCTTGGCGATGCGTTCGGCGGCCGCGGCGAGGCCGCCATTGTTGAAACCCATGCGGTTGATGACGGCGCGATCTTCGACAAGACGGAACAGGCGAGGCTTTGGATTACCCGCCTGCGGCATTGGGGTGAGCGTTCCCAGTTCGGTAAACCCAAAGCCGAGGCCATGCATCTTATGCGCAACGAGTCCTTCCTTGTCATAGCCGGCAGCCAATCCGATAGGATTGGGAAAGCGGATGCCCGCTACCGTCTGTGCCAGTGCGGCGTCCGGTGCGGGTGGGGGGGAAGCGGGCATCAAGCGGAGAAGCATGACCGAAAGATGATGCGCGCGTTCTGCATCGAGCGCGAAGAAAAGCGGGCGGACAAGGCGGTAAGACATGGGGCGCCTATGCCATTGCCGTCGGCCGCCGTCGAGTCGCTGTGATAATAGCGCAACAGTTGATCGATAACGATAATTTCTGCTGCAAAATCATTCATATTAGTCCCGATTCGAGCCGCGAGATGTCCGATTCATCCAATCAACAGAGTCCGATTCGGACTTATGAAAGTCCTGCGACCCGAAGGCTCTTGGCCAATATTGGCTGACGAGACCTTTTACTGGCCCGGCGAGTAAAACCGCCGGGTCATTTTTTTTCGAAGCGTTTCGGAAAAATCGTTTGTTTCCTTAGTATCGCTCTTGCGCAGGCGCAAAGAAGCTTCATACTGCACTGGTGGGGTGAATATGGGGCCGCATCGCGACAGCGCACCCGGGGGGGTGCCAGATAAAAAGGAAAAGGACGCAGAGCCGTCGCTTTCCTATATGGTGGAAGCGGCTCAGGGTCCGGTTCATCTAAGCTATTTCGCGCCCCCTGAACATCTGCGCGCCTATTTCGGGTCAGTTTACCTCTTCACCCAAAGCGTTGACCGTTATCTCGACGTGACGCGTGCCGATGTTCCCCAGTTACGGTTCATGGCGCAAGGCACGGGCAGCTATCATTTCCATGATGGAACGGTGGAGGCCACGCCGGATATATGCCTGCTAGGCCCGACCCTCGGCGCGACGCGGTTTGAACTGGATGGACCTGCCTGCGTCGTCGGCGTGTCGTTGCTCCCGGCCGGGTGGGTCAGTCTGGACGGTGGCGACGCCAGCGCGCTTGCCGATCGTGTACGAGACATGGCCCCTGAGAAAAAGGGAGCGATGGCCGCGCTTCAGGCCAGCCTGGCCACCATGCATGACCCGGAGGCCATAGCTGCCCACTGCTGGTCGGTTCTGGGACAATTGGTGAAACCCTTGCCTATTTCGACCTGGCAATTGCTGGAATCCATAGACGCATGGCTGATGGGGGAAGGATCGCCCCGGATCGAAGCGTTGGTGGAGCGAACCGGCTTGTCACCGCGCCAGCTCGCCCGGCTCACCAACCGCTATTATGGCTGCCCGCCCAAGCTGCTGGCGCGGAAATATCGGGCGCTGCGATGCAGTGCGCGGATCGCGCTGGACCAGCATAGCTGGCAGGAATTGTGCGAGGATGGCCGCTTCTACGACCAGTCGCACTTCATTCGTGAGATCAAGCATTTCATCGGATTGACCCCGCACCAGTTGCAGACGGAACCGACGGCCGTGGCACAGCTTACCCTGCTACGGCGCTCGCTGGGTGGGGACGTGGCGGTGCTGAACCGTTTCAGCTGAGACGAGCAGCCTTATAGAAATGGCTTGATTCCACGCGCCCGCGCGACCACATGCGCAATCGGATTGATTCGATCCGATTTGAGAATGGTTCGCAACCGGGACGCTTGGCCAGAATGAGGCTTTCTAGTTTCGCAGATTATGCCGTGGTGCTGATGTCGGCCGCTGCGCGTCATTGCGGAGCGGCAAAGATGAACGCGACCACGCTTGCCAGCGAAACCGGTATCCCGCTGCCCACCGCGCAAAAGCTGGTGAGCCGTCTCTCGGCTGCGGGGCTGCTGGAATCGAGCCGCGGAACGGGCGGCGGCGTGCGGCTCGCGCGACCTGCGGCGGCCATCACCTTGGTGGATGTCGTGGAAGCGGTGGAAGGGCCGATCGCCATGACCGCCTGTGCCGAACAGGGCGCCCATGATTGCACGCTGGAACATGGCTGCCGCGTGCGCCCGCACATGAATGTCGCGAACAATGCGATCCGGTCGGCTTTGGCCGGGGTGACGATCGCCAGTTTGACCCGAGAATTGGCCTGACACGAGAAATGGCATGACCGAAGAAGCTACCACCGTCCGCAATCAGGAAGCGCATGAGGCCGCCGAGCGCGCCTCTGCCTATGAGCATGGCTGGTCTTCCGCCATCGAGCAGGATTTTGCACCCAAAGGCCTGAACGAAGATACGGTACGCTTCATTTCCGCCAAGAAGAAGGAGCCGGAATGGCTGCTGGAGTGGCGGCTGAAGGCCTTTGCCATGTGGCAGAAGATGGAATCGCCCGATTGGGCCAAGCTCAACATCCCGCCGATCGACTATCAGGACGCCTATTATTACGCCGAGCCCAAGAAGAAGGCGGAGCTGGAGTCGCTGGATGAAGTCGATCCCGAAATCCTCGCCACCTATCAGAAGCTGGGCATCCCCATCGCCGAGCAGGAGATGCTGGCCGGGGTAAAGGGCAGCCGCAAGGTCGCTGTCGACGCGGTGTTCGATTCCGTGTCGGTCGCCACCACCTTCCGCAAGGAACTGGAGGAAGCGGGCGTCATCTTCCGTTCCATCAGCGAGGCGGTGCGTGAGTATCCAGAGCTGGTGAAGAAGTGGCTGGGCAAAGTCGTGCCGATGCATGACAATTATTTCGCCACACTCAATTGCGCGGTCTTTTCGGATGGGACGTTCGTCTACATCCCCAAGGGCGTGCGCTGCCCGATGGAGCTTTCCACCTATTTTCGCATCAACGCGGAAAATACCGGGCAGTTCGAACGCACCCTGATCGTGGCGGATGAGGGGAGCTATGTCTCCTATCTCGAAGGCTGCACCGCGCCGATGCGCGACGAGAATCAGCTGCACGCGGCCGTGGTCGAGCTGGTTGCGCTGGATGATGCGGAGATCAAATATTCGACCGTCCAGAACTGGTATCCCGGCGATGAGAACGGCAAGGGCGGTATCTATAATTTCGTGACCAAGCGGGCGCTCTGTCAGGGGCGGAACAGCAAGGTCAGTTGGACGCAGGTCGAAACCGGCTCCGCGATCACGTGGAAATATCCCAGCTGCGTGCTGAACGGCGAGAATAGCGTGGGCGAGTTCTACTCGGTCGCGCTGACCAACAATTTGCAGCAGGCCGACACCGGCACCAAGATGATCCACAATGGCAAGGGGTCGCGATCGACCATCGTGTCGAAGGGGATCAGCGCAGGTCGTTCGAACAATACTTATCGCGGCCTTGTGCGCGTGGCGCCGGGCGCGGAGGGCGTGCGCAACTTCACCCAGTGCGACAGCCTGCTGCTGGGCGATCAATGCGGCGCGCATACCGTGCCCTATATCGAGGTGCGCAACCCGAGCGCGCAGATCGAACATGAGGCGACGACCAGCAAGATCAGCGACGACCAGCTATTCTACGCGATGCAGCGCGGGCTGGATCAGGAAAGCGCCGTGTCGCTGATCGTGAATGGGTTCGCCAAGGAAGTGCTGCAACAGCTGCCGATGGAGTTCGCCGTCGAGGCGCAGAAGTTGTTGGGGATTTCGCTGGAGGGCAGCGTCGGTTGAGGAATTTGACGCCTCTCGACCAAGCCGCACGCCTCAACTCCCCTCCCCTTCAGGGGAGGGGCCGGGGGTGGGGGCTATCGGCTGGGCCCCTTGATCAGTTGGCGGGGTTCGCGCGTGAGATGCGCCGTGAGCCGACCGAGCCGGAGAAGCGCCTGTGGGGAAAGCTCTCGCGCTCGAAACTCGGCGGATATAAATTCCGTCGCCAGTCCGTGATTGGGCCGTTCATTGTTGATTTTCTCTGCCCGCAAAAGGCGCTGGTTGTTGAGGTTGATGGCGATACCCATGTCGCAAATTCCGACGATCGACGCGACGCAGCCCTCCGGGAAATGGGTTACCGGATCATCCACATCACCAATCAAGACGTGATGCGTAATATCGACGGGGTTTGCGAAACGATCCTTCGCGCGCTCGAACAAGCGCCGGATCGTTGGGCCAGCCCCCACCCCAACTCCTCCCCTGAAGGGGAGGGGCTTTCCCACTCTCAAGGACAAACAAGTTGAGCGACGAAGACGATATCCAGGATGCCCTCGCTGATTTCGCGGAGGATGTGACCAACGGCCAGTCATGGACCGCTGCGATCCGCATCCTGACCGAGGATTATGAGCTGGAAGAGGGCGAGCTTCAAACCCGCGCCGCCAAGGATTTCGGCGACCTCGACGCCTATCAGGCCGAATGCCGCGCCGCGCTGGAGAAGGGCGACGTTGCCTTCACCGAGAAGCTGAGGACCGACAAGGCTTTCCACAAGGCGAAGGCGCCCAACCTCGCCCGCATGGGACCGGTGACGGAGTTCGTGACCGGCCTGCTGGAAAAGGGATCGCCCGAGCCTGGCGCTGACTGGTGGCCCTATATGCCGATCAAGCGCCATATCGACACGCTGTTTCCCGCGCCGGGGGACGTGCGCGACATGGCCTTCTGGACCGCGCGGACGCTTCAGCGCGCGCATAAGGGATAACCAATGCTGACGATTGAGAACCTGACCAACGAAATCGACGGCAAGGCGATCCTGAAAGGCCTCTCGCTTTCCATCAAGGCGGGGGAAATTCATGCGATCATGGGGCCGAATGGCGCGGGCAAATCCACGCTGGCCTACACGCTCGGAGGCCGTCCGAACTATGAAGTCACTGGCGGCACGGCCTCTCTGGACGGTGTGAACTTGTTCAGCATGGACCCGCATGAGCGCGCCGCTGCCGGCCTGTTCCTGGGCTTCCAGTACCCGGTCGAAATCCCCGGCGTGTCCAATCTGCAGTTCCTGCGCGAAAGCCTCAATTCGCAGCGCCGCGCGCGCGGAGAGAAGGAACTGAACGGCGGCGAGTTCATCAAGCTCGCCAAGGAAAAGGCGGCGCTGCTCGGCCTCGATATGGAGATGCTGAAGCGTCCAGTGAATGTCGGCTTTTCGGGCGGCGAGAAGAAGCGCGCCGAAATGGTGCAGATGGGCATCCTCGATCCTAAGCTGGCGATCTTGGACGAGACCGACTCCGGCCTGGATATCGACGCGCTCAAGATCGTTGGCGCGGGTATCAACGCCATCATGCGCAAGCCTGACAAGGCGGTGTTGCTGATCACCCACTATCAGCGCCTGCTCGATTATGTGAAGCCGGACTATGTCCATGTGTTGGCTGGCGGCCGGATCGTGAAGTCGGGCGGCCCCGAACTCGCGCTGGAACTGGAGCGCGAAGGCTATGCGGAGGTGGTTGCGGCGTGACGACGCTCACCCTTCCCACGCGCAAGGCGGAAGAATGGCGTTACAGCGACCTTGAGGCGCTCGCGACCGTCTGGCCGACGCCCGCGCCGACGCGGATCGATGTCGCGGCCGGACAAACGTCGCGCCACCATCTGTTGCAGGATGCGGGCGAGGGCGCGGCGGCGGTGCATGATTATGTCATCACCATCGCGGACGGCGCGCGCTGCGACTTCCATGTGCTGAACATCGGCGGCAAGCTGGGCCGCGTGACCTTAGCGGTCACGCTGGGCAAGGGGAGCCATTTTGAACTCAACGGCGCGATCATCGGCGGCGGGGATCAGGTGCTGGAGATCATCACCAAAGTCACCCATGCCGAGCCGGACGCGACCAGCGGGCAGACGATCCGCTCGATCCTTGGCCAGCGCGCAACGGGCAGCTATCTCGGCTCCATCAATGTCGCGCGTGATGCGCAGCGGACGGACGCTTTCCAGTCGATAAAGGCGATGCTGCTCGACCGCACCGCCACGGCCAATGCCAAGCCGGAGCTCGAAATCTACGCCGACGACGTGAAATGCGCCCATGGTGCGACCGTGGGTGAACTGGACCGCCAGGCGCTCTTCTACATGGCGAGCCGGGGCATGGACCCGGCGACCGCCAAGACGCTGCTGCTGAAAGCCTTCGTCGCCGGGGTATTCGATGATGTGGCAGATGAGGCAGTTAAGGACAGCCTCGAAGCCGCCGCGCTCGCCAAGCTGGAGACGCTGGTATGACCGACCAGGCCCAACAGCCGCTTGAAGCGAGCGGAGGTTTGCAGTTGCGGGACGACTTCCCCGGTGTCGGCAGCTGGCATTATCTCGACAGCGCCGCCACCGCGCAGAAGCCCAACGCTGTCATCGACGCCATCGCGCGCGCCTATGGCCCCGATTATGCGACCGTCCATCGCGGCGTCTATGAACGCTCCGCCAACATGACGCTCGCCTATGAAGCCGCCCGCCGCAAGGTGGCTCAATTCATCGGCGCGGCATCCGATAGCGAAATCGTCTACGTCCGTGGCGCGACCGAGGGCATCAACCTCGTCGCGCACAGCTGGGCCGGAACGCAGCTGAAGGCGGGCGATCGTATCCTGCTGTCGATGCTAGAGCATCATAGCAACATCGTCCCCTGGCAGATCGTGGCCGAACGCGTGGGCGCGCACATCGACGTCGTGCCGCTCACCGCCGACGGCCAGATCGATCTGGACGCCATGCAGGCGATGATCACGCCCGCGCACAAGATGGTCGCGCTGGCCCATGTGTCTAACGTGTTGGGCAGCGTGCTTGACGTTCGCCGCGCGGTTGACATCGCGCACAGCGTTGGCGCCAAAATCCTGATCGACGGCTGTCAGGCCGTACCCCGCCTTGCCGTGGAGGTGCAGGCGCTCGGTTGTGATTTCTACGTCTTTTCCGCGCATAAGCTTTACGGCCCGACCGGCATCGGCGTGCTGTGGGGCCGCAAGGAGTTGCTCGACGCCATGCCGCCCTATCAGGGTGGTGGGTCGATGATCGACAAGGTGACCTTCGAAAAGACCACCTACGCCCCCGCGCCAACCCGGTTCGAGGCGGGGACGCCGCACATCACCGGTGTTGTCGGCCTGTCCGCCGCGATCGACTATGTGCAGGCAATCGGGCTGGACGCGATCCACGCCCATGAATGCATGCTGGTGGCCAAGGCGCGGGCGGCGCTGGAGAGCCTGAACAGCGTGCGCGTTTTTGGCCCGGAGGACAGCGCGGGCATCCTCTCCTTCGAAGTCGAGGGGGTGCATCCGCATGATGTCGGCACCATATTGGATGAAACGGGTGTTGCGATCCGCGCCGGGCATCATTGTGCCCAGCCGCTGATGCGCCATCTGGGCGTCGAAGCGACGGCGCGGGCCAGTTTTGGCATCTATAGCGATGAGGGCGATGTCGATGCCCTTGTCAAAGGCTTGGAGCGAGTGAGGAAGATCTTCGCCAATGACTGAGGCAAATTCCGGAGAACGGCAAATTCTGGTGGAAGAGGTGGACGCTGTGGACGCACTGCCCAAGGCGCGCGTGGAGGAGGCAGCGGCGGATGCCGCTCCGCGCCAGCGCGACTATCTTGACGGCTTCCTCGCACAGAAGCCTGCGCAGACGCCTCTCGGTGAGCCGGGCGGCAGCCTCTATGATGGTGTCATCGACGCGCTGAAGGAGATTTACGACCCGGAAATCCCGGTGAACATCTATGACCTCGGCCTGATCTACGGCGTTGACGTTACCGAGGACGGCCATGTCGTCGTCACGATGACGCTCACCACGCCGCATTGCCCGGTGGCCGAATCCATGCCGGGTGAAGTCGAACTGCGTGTCGGCGCTGTGCCGGGCGTCGGTGATGCGCAGGTCAATCTGGTTTGGGACCCGCCATGGGACCCGCAGAAGATGAGCGACGAGGCCAAGCTCGAACTAGGGATGCTCTAACCATCTCCCCTCCCGCAAGCGGGAGGGGACCAAGGGGTGGGCGCGAGCGCAGCGAGCTTCGCGCGGAACCCTGACCCTCCCGCCAGCGGGAGGGGAGGAGAACGAAGAATGACCGAGACGACCACCAAGACCCGTGCCCGGCCCGCCGCTGTCATCCTGACGCCGAATGCGGAAGCGCGCATCGCCGACCTGATGCGCCAGGCGCCCGAGGGAGCTATCGGCGTCAAGCTGTCCACGCCTCGCCGGGGCTGCTCGGGCCTTGCCTATTCGGTCGATTATGTGACCGAGGAAGCGAAGTTCGACGAAAAGATCGAAACGCCGGGCGGCACCTTCTACATTGACGGCGCGTCGGTTCTCTATCTCGTCGGATCGACGATGGACTGGGTGGAGGATGACTTCACGGCTGGGTTCGTCTTCAACAATCCCAATGCCAAGGGCAGCTGCGGCTGCGGCGAAAGCTTCACGGTCTAGTTCGGGAGGGACTCCGCCATCCCCCACATGCTGATCCTTGGCATGGGCTACACCGCATCCCGCCTCGCCGCCCGACTGCGCGGCGAGGGATGGGAGGTGACAG
The DNA here is from genome assembly GCF_059738765.1 of Sphingobium sp. RC1. NCBI lineage: Bacteria > Pseudomonadati > Pseudomonadota > Alphaproteobacteria > Sphingomonadales > Sphingobiaceae > Sphingobium > Sphingobium sp. RC1. The sequence goes on along the minus strand of NZ_AP027306.1, from coordinate 58,793 downwards.
GCGTGCGCCGGGTTTCTGATGCCGAGGCAATAGCCTTCGATAACGACGATGCCGTGCGCGCCAGCATCGCCCAGGCAACCCACATCCTCTCCTCCGTCCCTCCGGAAGGCGAGGCCGACCCGGTCCTCACCCGCTATGGCGCGGCGATCGCTGCCGCCCCGGCGCTCTGGATCGGCTATCTCTCCTCGACCGGCGTTTACGGGGACGCTGCAGGAGCATGGGTGGACGAAGCGAGCCCCATCGGCTCGGGCCGCCGCGCCGCGCGGGTTCAGGCGGACAGCGACTGGCGCGCGCTTCGCCAGGATATGCGCTGTTTCCGCCTGCCCGGCATTTACGGTCCCGGCCGTTCCGCGATAGAGCGTGTGCGCGAAGGCAAGGCGCACCGGATCAACCTGCCCGATCAGATTTTCAGCCGCGCCCATGTCGATGACATCGTAAGCGGCATCATCGCCTCCTTCGACGGGCCGCCGGGCACCTATAATCTGGCCGACGACCTGCCCTGCGCGCAAAATCGCTTGATCGAGGCGGCCTGCGCCATGCTGGGCGCACCGCTGCCGCCGCTGCTGACGCTGGAGGAGGCGCAACTGTCGCCCATGGCGCTGTCCTTCTATGCGGAAAATCGGCGGGTGGCGAACGGCCGAGCCAAGCGCCTGCTGGGCTGGGCGCCACGCTACCCCACCTATCGCGAGGGCCTTGCCGCCTGCCTCGCCGCTGCGGAATGACTCAGGTCGCCGCATCGCTTACGCGGCGTTAACCAAAGCGCCCCATGGATGGTCCGACAGTTTACGCCAAGGACTTCTCCCCATGGAACGGATCGACCGCAACTTCGCCGCGCTCAGCCAGCGCATGAGCCGCTTGGCGATGCCCGAAACCGCCAATTCCGCGCCTCAATCGCTCGCCAGCCTGATCGACCGTGTAAATGCCGCGAAGCGTCATTATGAGCCGGGGGTTCGCCGGTAAGGCGTCGATCGGGAAGCAAGTCGCTTCCCTCCCATTCCCCCTGAGCCTGTCGAAGGGTTCCACTTGTTCTTGGAGAAGGGAGGGGCTTCTACAGGCTCAGCCCGAACGGTTGGGATGATAAAACGGCCCTACGCCGTCTTCGCCCGCAGCGCGATCACCATGCCAGCCACCGCCAGCAGCGCGCCCACCGCACTCAGCGTCGACCAGCGATAATCCTCGAACAGCGTGGAAATCAGCATGGCGATAACGGGAATAAGTACGCTGCTATAGGCTGCCCGCCCCGGCCCGACCCGCTGGATCAGCTGGAAATAGAGCGGGAAGGTCACCACCGACCCCGCAATGCCCAGCCAGGCTATGCCGAACAGATAACCGGCGCGCCATTCGATCACCGGCGGACCTACGGTCGCCCAGGCATAGGCCCCATCAACTGCGCTGCCGATCAACATCCCCCAGGTGAGCACCGCCGCCATCGGCAAGCGGCGCGCGATCTGCATCCCTTGCATCACGTTCGCGCTGGACGCGCTGAGCAATCCCGCGACGCTGAGCGCGATGCCGACCAGCACGGCCTCGGCAGACACCGGGGCCGCGCGATATTCGCGCAGTAGCAATAGCATGATCCCCGCAATCGCCACCAGCGACCCCAGGACGAAGGCGCGGCTGACCGGCTGGCGAAAGGCGAACCAGGCAATGATGCTGTTAGGAATCAGCAGAAGCGCATAGACCGTCGCGACCACGCCGGAGGTCAGATAATGTTCTGCCCGATAGACGAAATTGAAGTTGAGCACGAACTGCGCCACGCCCAATGCGCCCGCAAAGGCTATCCCCGCCGGTGGGAGACGCAGGGGCACTCGGCGGATCATTGCGAACAGCGCCATGCCCGCCGCGCCCAGCAGAAAGCGGTAGCAGACCGACCAGCTCGGCGGCACCGCGCCCAGCTGATCGCGAATGACGATCCAGGTCGAACTCCAGATTAGCGTGACCAACAGGAAGGGCAGGATGACGCCGCCCCGCGCCTCGGACGTTCCACTCATCCCAGAGCCTTAAGAGCGTCGGCGAGTGGCTGGACCGCTGCGGCATCCTGCGCCCAGTTGGTAACGAGACGCGCAGCCCCTTCGCCCCAGTCGTAAAAATCGAAGCCTTGCGCGCGTAAGCCTTTGGCCTCAGCAGGAGAGAGGCGGATGAACAACTCATTGGCCTCTACGGCGTGGAGCAGCCGATCCGGGACCGCCCCGGCCAGAGCGGCAGAGGCGGCGTTGGCGGCGCGGGCGTTGGTCAGCCACAGGTCATCCTCCAGCATCGCCAATATCTGCGCGGCAAGATAGCGACCTTTGGACAGCAGATGCCCGCCGCGCTTGCGCCATCGTGCCGCTTCGGCCGCACGCGCATCCGCCTGTGGCCCGAAGAAGAGCAGCGCTTCGCCCACCATACCGCCATTCTTGACGCAGCCGAAGGTCAGCACATCGACGCCAGCCCGCCAAGACACATCACCCGGATGGCAGCCCAGATGCGCCACGGCATTGGCAAAGCGGGCGCCGTCCATGTGCAGGCCAAGATCATGGCCCCGTGCCACATCTCCGATCGCGGCGACCTCTTCCGGCATATAGACGCGGCCATATTCGCTCGCCTGAGTGATGCTGATCGCACGGGCCGGAATCTGGTGCACGTCCGGGCGGATCACCTGTAATCGTTCGATCAGCGTGTCAGGCGAAAGCTTCGCGCCATCTCCCGGCAAACTCATCAGGCTGGCGCCGTGGGTGTAAAAGCCCGGCGCCCCGCACTCATCGACCATGATGTGCGATTCTTCATGGCAGAGGATGCCGCCATAGGGTGGGCAAAGGCAGGCAAGCGCGATGCTGTTCGCCGCCGTGCCGGTCGCCACCCACAGTGCCCGAACCGAGGTGCCGAACAGGTCCGAAAAGGCGCCATCCATCCGCGCGCTCCACGCGTCGCCATCATAGCCGTGGTCAGCCAGATCAGCCGCCGCCATCGCAGCCGTCACTTGCGGGCAGACCGGGGTCGCATTGTCCGAAAAGAAGTGCATGGTTGAGGGCATAAGCGCGCCGCGGCCCGCCGCCAAGATGCCAGCGGGTGGCGAGCGGCCCTTTCGAAACCGGAACAAATTGGTCAGTAATCATGACCCATTGTTTCGGCCAGCCGTTTGTGACATAGGCGGCCGGTCCTACTAGAGGAGCATTGATCATGGACGTCCAGCAGAAGTCGCGCTTTACCGTCAACCCGAGCAGCAAGGCTGTGGCGGCTGACCGGCGCGCGCTATTGCTGGAGGATCCCGGCTTTGGCCGCCTGTTCACCGATCATATGGTGACCATCCGCTATACCGAGGGGAAAGGATGGCACAGCCATGCCATCGGCCCGCGCGAGCCGTTCCAGCTCGATCCTGCCTGCGCCGTTTTGCATTATGCGCAAGAAATCTTCGAAGGCATGAAGGCTTACCGGCTTGAGGATGGCAGCATCGCCATGTTCCGGCCGGAGGAAAATGCCCGCCGCTTCGCCGAATCGGCGGAACGCATGGCTATGCCCGTCCTGCCCGAAGATATCTTCATGGAAGCGGTCGAGGAATTGGTGAAGATCGACGCCGATTGGATCCCCAGCGGCGAAGGGAGCCTCTATCTGCGCCCTTTCATGTTCGCGAGCGAAAGCTTTCTGGGCGTCCGCCCGGCGGCCGAATATATCTTCTGCGTCATCGCCTCGCCCGCAGGCGCCTATTTCAAGGGCGGCAAGAAGGCCGTAACGCTCTGGGTGTCAGAACATTTTACCCGCGCGGCAAAGGGCGGCACGGGCGCTGCCAAGTGCGGCGGCAATTATGCCGCGAGCCTGGTAGCCCAGTCCGAAGCGACGAAGCATGGCTGCGATCAGGTCGTCTTCCTCGACGCTGCCGAACATAAGTGGGTCGAGGAACTGGGCGGCATGAACGTCTTCTTCGTGATGGATGACGGATCGATCGTCACCCCGCCGCTGTCGGGCACGATCCTGCCCGGCATCACCCGCAATAGCATCATCACCCTCGCCCGCGCCAAAGGGCATGATGTGCGCGAGGAACCCTATAGCTTCGCGCAGTGGCGTAACGATGCGGCCAGCGGCAAGCTGCGTGAGGCGTTCGCCTGCGGCACGGCGGCGGTCGTGACGGCGATCGGCACGGTGAAAAGCGTCGATGGCGACTTCACCATCGGCAATGGCGATGGCGGCATCGTGACCGAAGCCCTGCGCGCCGAGTTGACCGGCATTCAGCGCGGGACGGTGGCCGACCCGGCAGGCTGGGTGCGCAAGCTTTAATTTTATGTGCTCCTGCGCAGGCAGGAGCCCAGCCGCGCCGTTGAACTGGCCTCCTGCCTGCGCAGGAGCGCGTCCTATGAGAGTTCCTGTGGCTTCCCAACTCCGCGCACAGCGCCTAGAAGAAGCCCATGCAACGTTTTGACGTCGTCATCTTGGGCGGGGGCCTTGTCGGGCTGACCCTGGGCATCGCACTTTCCGGTCATGGGGTGCGTTGCGCCGTCATCGATCCCGCCGATCCGGTGGAGACCAGCGCTGTCGGGTTCGACGGGCGCGTGTCTGCCATTTCCTCGACCAGCCATGCGATGCTGTCCGCGATCGGTGTTGCCGCATTGCTGGAAGGGAAGGGCTGCCCCATCGACCGCATCTGGGTCAGCGACGGGCTGGAGCCAGGTGCGCTCGACTTCGCGCCCGATGCCGACGATGGGGTCATGGGAATCATGTTCCCCAATCGCGACCTGCGCGTCGCCCTGGCTCAGGCAGCGGAGAAAGCGGAAAATCTGACCCGCTTCCAGCCAGACCGCGCCATCCATGTCGATCGCAATGCCGATGGCGTCAGCCTGACGCTCGCCAGTGGGCAGGTTTTGCACGGCGCGCTTCTGGTGGCCGCCGAGGGCCGGAACAGCCCGACGCGCGAAGCTGCGGGCATCCGCACCACGCGCTGGCAGTATAAGCACACCGCCATGGTGACGGCGATCGATCATGAGGTGCCGCACGCCAACACCGCCTATGAGATTTTCTATCCCGGCGGCCCCTTTGCACTGCTGCCGATGCTGCCGGGCACGCGATCGGCAATCGTGTGGACCGTGCCGACCGATCAGGCGCCGGTGATGCTGAAATTGTCCGAGCGGGCATGGCTCGCCGAAGCGCAGAAGCGCATGGGCGGTTTTCTTGGCGAAATATCGCTCGCCGGGCCGCGCTCCAGCTATCCGCTGGGCTTCCACCATGCCGCGCGGATCACCGATACCCGGCTGGCGCTGGTCGGCGATAGCGCTCATGCGATCCATCCGATCGCCGGGCAGGGCCTCAACCTCGGCTTCCGCGACGTCGCGGCGCTGGTGGAAGTGCTGGTCGACGGCATGCGCCTTGGCCTTGATCCGGGCGACGCGCAGCTGATGGCACGCTACCAGCGTTGGCGCGGGCTGGACGCGATGTCCGTCAGCGTCGCCATGGACGGACTTGTCCGGCTGTTCGACGTTCCCGGTCGCATCCCCTCAGCCATCCGCCGCTTCGGCCTCGCCGCCGTGCAGCGCACGCCCATGCTCAAGAACCGCTTCATGGCGGAGGCACGCGGCGAATCCGGCGCGCTGCCCAAGCTGCTGATCGGGGAAATGGTTTGAAATCAAAAGCCTTAATAGCCACGGCAACCTTCTCCTTCTAAAGGGCTCCGGTGCGGTGATTTTGCCGCGCCTCGAAGGAGAAGTAAGCAAGTGTCATTTGCAGATGCGTGCATCGCTCTTGGAGTGATGATCGCCTTTGCGACCTTGGTCCTCAAGATCGTGGAGGTTTCGCGCTCCAAATAGGTGTGCGTCGGGCGGAGGGGCGTTGCCGCGCCCCTCCAAACGATTGAGCCCCCGCCATTGCCGTGGCGGGGGCTCTTATCATCGAAGGCAAGACGCCCGTGACATTTGCCTGACTAATGTAGCGCCGGTATCCTTGAATTTCAACCCGATGTTGAAAACAGGCTTACCCCAACATCCGCCGCAGCACGTCATCCTTCAGGATGAAATGATGGCGCAGCGCCGCCGCGACGTGCAGGACGAGGAGCGCGATCCAGGCAAAGGCGAATATCTCATGCGCCTCCGCGGAAAAGCCAACGATCGCGTCATCCTTCGTCACCGCGAACTTCGGCACATCGAACAGGAAGAACCAGTTGAGCGGCCATTTCCCCGCCGAACTCATGATCCAGCCGGTCAGCGGCACCAGCAGCATGAACGTATAGAAGGTGTAATGCGTGACCTTCGCGGCCAGCCTTTCCCAGGCGGGCAAACCCTCGGGCAGGGGTGTTTGCCGGTGGGTCAGGCGCCAGCCGAGGCGAAGGATCGCCAGCGCCAGCACGGTGAGGCCAACCGACTTGTGCACCGGCATCACCTGCCAATCGCGGGGCAGGGACTCATGCGCCAGTCCCAGCCACAGGTTGAATAGGATCAGGGTCGCCATGATCCAATGCAACGTGCGGGCAACCAAACTGTAACGTTCCACCGGCGTCTCCTGATCCTTGGGCGCTTTATCCGTTACGGTTGGCGACCAGATTATCGACGACGGAAGGATCGGCAAGGGTGCTTGTGTCGCCCAGAGCCTGTGCCGATACTTCGCCCTCTGCAATCTTGCGCAGGATGCGGCGCATGATCTTGCCCGATCGGGTCTTGGGCAGGCCGGGCGCGAACTGGATGACGTCCGGGGTCGCGATCGGTCCGATCTCGGTGCGGACCCAGGCGACCAGCGCCTTGCGCAACTCTTCGCTCGGCTCCTCGCCGCTGTTCAGCGTGACATAGGCGTAGATGCCCTGACCCTTGATGTCATGGGGCATGCCAACCACCGCCGCTTCAGCGACCGCTTCGTGCAGCACCAGCGCGCTCTCCACCTCGGCCGTGCCCATGCGGTGGCCGGACACGTTGATGACGTCATCGACGCGCCCGGTGATCCAGTAATATCCGTCCGCATCGCGCCGCGCGCCGTCGCCAGTCGTGTATTTGCCGGGGAAGGTCGTGAAATAGGTCTGGAAGAAGCGCTCATGATCGCCCCAGACGGTGCGCATCTGGCCCGGCCAGCTTCCGGCGATGACCAGATTGCCCTCCGCCGCGCCTTCCTGCACCCTCCCCTCGCTATCGACGATCTGCGGGATCACGCCCGGCATCGGCAGCGTCGCCGAACCCGGCTTCAGGTCCGTCGCACCCGGCATCGGCGCGATCATCGCGGCGCCCGTCTCCGTTTGCCACCAAGTGTCGATGATCGGGCAGCGATCCTCGCCCACGACATGATGATACCAGCGCCATGCCTCGGGATTGATCGGCTCGCCCACGGTGCCCAGCAGGCGCAGCGATGTGCGGCTGGTGCGGGTCACGAACTCGTCGCCCTCCTTCATCAGCGCGCGGAGCGCCGTGGGCGCGGTGAAGATCGTCTGAACCTGATGCCGGTCCACCACTTCCCAGATGCGGCTTGGGGTCGGATAGTTGGGCACGCCCTCATACATCAGCGTCGTCGCGCCGTTCGCCAGCGGGCCATAGACGATATAGCTGTGCCCCGTGACCCAGCCGATGTCGGCCGCGCACCAGTATATGTCACCGGGGCGATAATCGAAGCAAAGCTCATGGGTGAGGCTCGCCCACAGCAGATAGCCGCCGGTCGTGTGCAGCACGCCCTTGGGCTTGCCGGTCGAACCCGAGGTGTAGAGGATGAAGAGCGGGTCTTCCGCGTTCATTGGCTCAGGCGCGCAGTCGGCGGGGACCTTGGCGGCTTCCTCATGCAGCCACAGGTCGCGGCCTTCCTGCATGGTGACGGCGCCGCCGGTCGCCTGTACCACCACGACCTTTTTGACGCTCGGGCAATCCTTGAGCGCGGCATCGACATTGGCCTTGAGCGGCACTTGTCTGCCCGCGCGGCGGCCTTCGTCGGCGGTGATGACGATGTTGGAATCGCAATCGATGATCCGCCCTGCCAGCGCCTCGGGCGAGAAGCCGCCAAAGACGACCGAATGGATCGCGCCGATCCGCGCGCAGGCGAGCAGGGCGAACGCCGCCTCCGGAATCATCGGCAGATAGACGGTGACGCGGTCGCCCTTCTTCGCGCCCGCAGCTTTCAGCACATTGGCGAAGCGGCAGACTTCCTCATGCACCTGTGCATAGGTGTAGCGGCGGGGCTCGTCATCCGGCGAGTCCGGTTCCCAGATGATTGCCATCTGGTCGCCCCGCTCGGCAAGGTGCCGGTCGATGCAGTTGGCGCTGACGTTGAGAACCCCGTCGGCGAACCATTTCACGCCGAAATCCGCTTCGTTGAAGCTGCTCTCGTCGGTTTTGCTGGGGAAAGTCAGCCAATCCAGGCGCTTTGCGCGCTCCAGCCAGTAGGATTCCGGCTCTTTGATCGACCGCTGATAATCTGCCTCACGCCCATCCCGGTCGAGCAGCGCCGAAGTGGCCCATTCCTTGGATACCGGGAAAAAATCGTCAGACATCGAGTATCCTTTCCTGTGTGTTGCCTGCCCCTCTAGAGGGTAGAGGCGATCATCGGAAGCCCGGATCGTTCCGGTGCCGCCAAAGTTTCCACCATTTGCGCCGCGCATTAAAGCAGGGGCCACCCAATTTGCCGCTTTTCGCAGGCGCCGCCTCCGCTTAACAGGAAGCCATGTGGCAGCTCTTCCAATTCCCGCTTTGTCCCTTCTCCCGCAAGGTGCGCCTGCTGCTCGGCGAAAAGGGGATAGGCTATGACCTTGTGCGCGAATCGCCTTGGGAAGCGCGCGACGAATTTCTGGACCTCAACCCGGCCGGAACGACGCCCGTCATGGTCGATCAGGAAAAGGGATCGACGCTGATCGACAGCCAGGCGATCTGCGAATATTTCGAGGAAACGGTCGAGAAATTCCCGCTGATCTCCGGCACGGCTGCGGGCCGGGCGGAGGTGCGGCGGCTCGTCGCCTTTTTCGACCAGAATTTCTACGGCGATGTGGTCGGCCCGCTACTTCATGAGCGGATGAAGAAACGGCTGATCGAACGCGCGCCGCCCGATGCGCGGGTGCTGCGCGAGGCGATGAAGCGGGCCAATGTCCATATGGATTATATGGACTATCTGCTCGATCACCGCAGCTGGATGGCGGGCGGCACGATGAGTCTCGCCGACATCGCGGCGGCAGCGCATCTGTCGGTCGCGGACTATCTGGGCGGCATAGACTGGGCCGGGCATGAGACGGTGAAGCGCTGGTATGCAGGTTTCAAATCGCGCCCGTCCTTCCGGCCCTTGCTGTCGGAGCGGATGGAGGTCATCACCCCGCCGCCCCATTATGAAAAGCCGGATTTCTAAGCTGAGGCTAAGGAAAATCGGCTCGTCATCCCGGGCTTGACCCGGGATCCCGCTTTTCTTCCGTTCGCGCGCTGAAGGAAGTGGGACCCCGGATCAAGTCCGGGGCGACGACAGTAAAGCGAGGCGTCATGGCGTTCATTCGCCCTCAACCGCGAGATAGACGCGGTTCCGGCCATGCTCCTTGGCCAAGTACAACGCCCGGTCGGCCGCCTTCAGCGCCGCGCGCGGATCATCATGGGCCAGCACATTGGCAACGCCCGCCGAAAAGCTCACCCGTTCCATGCGCTCGCCATTGGTGCGGTTGACCAGGCTGCGCGTGGCAAGGTCCCGCCGGACATCGTCCACCGCCTCGCACGCTTCCGCCGCCGTCTTGCCGCGAAACAGCATGACGAATTCCTCGCCGCCGTGACGTGCGACATGGCACTGGTCGTTGCTCGCCTTGGCCAGCAGACCCGCAACGAACTTCAGCACCCGGTCGCCCGTGTCGTGGCCGTGCGTGTCGTTGATCACCTTGAAATGATCGATGTCGCAGAAGGCAACGGCCAGCGGCTGGCTTTCCTTTCGGGCCATCGCCACTTCCTCGCGCAATGTGCTTTCAAAAGCGCGCCGGTTGGGCAGGCCCGTCAGATGGTCATGCTCGGCGGCGCGCCGCGCATTGGCAAGGCTGGAGCGCAGCGCATGATTCTGCTTCTGGTTCTGGCGTAGCTGGCCTTCGACCTGACGGGTCTTTTCGACCATGGAGCGCGTAAGGGCTACCAGCCGCGCAAGGACGGGTTCATTTTTCGCGCCAGCGGTAAGGCCCTTCACCTCTTCCTGTAGCGCCGCGCCATAATCCTTCGCGGAATTGCGAGATTCGGTCATCAGGCCGGTAAATTCGGAGAGATTCTCTTCGACCTTTGCCAGCATCGTGGACAGCGCCTCGGGCGTCACCTCGTCCCCACGCTGCTCCGCCACGATTTCTTCGACCCAGCTGTTGCTGATCTTGCCACGCTCGGCCAGCACCGCCTTGATCGCCTTTTCCACGCCGATCTGCGACCCGGTCAGATAATCATGCGCGACGCCGAAATTCAGCGGCGTCAGGTCAAGATCATGCGCGAACAGGAAATTGCCGATCTCGTCATACAGCTTGCGCCGCCGATTGACTTCGCGATGCGCGGTGCTGCCAGAACGGGCGCGCTGGGGTTCAGCGTCGTCCGTCTCTTCCTCCGCGTCCGGTTTGCCCGACAGGCCGCGAGCCCATCGAGTCAGACGATCGGCCAGGCCGTGCTGCGGGTTTGCGGATGATGATGCCCCAGTCATGCCGGTAATAACGGATGGAACTGACTAAGGTTAAGAGCGCGGGAGTCAAAAAAAGCCCCGCCCCGGTCCACCGACAATATTGGCGTCGATCAGATGTCCGCCGCGATCAGCCAGTCGCGGAAAATGCGCACCGCGCGCGTCTGCAAGGCGCGGGGCCGACAGACGAAATAATAGCGATAGGGGCTTTCCACCCGCGTTTCGGGGAACAGGCGAACGAGCCGTGCGTCATCCGCTTCCTTGAAGTGGCTTGCATGCATCACCGCGACGCCCAGGCCCTGCGCCGCCGCCTCCAGCATCAACTGGCCCGAATCATAATTGTCGATCGCCAGCGGTTGCAGGTCCGGCAATCCGACCGCATCCTTCCACGCCTCGAACGAAAGGTTCATGTCGCGATGAAGAAGGATGGTATGCTCCGCGAGGTCCGCAGGAGACGCGATCTTCTGCGGCGATTCCAGCAGCGCCTTGCGGCCGATCAGATAAACTTCGTCATGGTCCAGCTCATGGGCATAGAGCGCCGGGTCGATATCCTTCGCAAGCACGATCGCGGCGTCCAGCCCTTCGCCCAGCCGCGCGACCGCATGTGGCGTCGTTTCGATATCGATGTGCAACTGCGGATGCTTCTGCCGCAACGCGCCCAGATGGGGGAACAGCCGCTGCGTCGCGAACAACGGCATCACCGCGAGGCGCAGGCGAAGCTGGTTGCCGCCGCTCTGGATATTCTCCAGCGCCTGGCTCAGCGAATCAAGCGCGGGCGCGATGTCGTCGAGCAGCTTCTGCCCATCGGCATTGATTTCCAACGCCTGATGCTTGCGGTCGAACAGCGGGCGACCGATGAATCGTTCCAGCGCCTGAACGCGGCGGCTGAGCGCGGGCGTGGACAGTGCCAGTTCTTCAGCCGCAGCCTTGACCGAGCCAAGACGGGCTACCTGAACAAAGGCCTCTAGGGCGGTAAGGGGCGGCAGTCTGCGCATAATTGATCTGTAGCTAAGCCATAACTCTGTTGCGACGCGTCATCGGTACGCTTCGAAGGTTGAGCGGCCTATCCCAAGTCATCCTCTTTTCACCAGCATGAAAAAGCGTCAACCGGTAAGATGCAAATTTTGCAACTGTCTCGTTCTTTTCGCAATTGCAAAATACCATGCTGCACTGCACATAGGAAAGGCCTTTCAGGCATCCTCTCCTAAAACTTTTCGGGCTGGCCTTCGGGTCGGCCCTTTTTTTGTCCCGGCCCGTCATGATCGCTGGCCCCTTTCCTTGGCGACCGGCGTTTCCTATCTCGTTACGCAGTGACAAGAATGGGGATGGCAATGGCCGAACAGGAAAGCCCGGAACGCCGAATTCAGGTAGCAAATGCGCGACCCGAAGACGCAGGACGCGGGCTTGCGCGCATTCCGCTGGCGGTAATGGCGGAACTTCATCTGGCCGAGGGCGACGTGATCGAGATAGTGGGGAAGCGGTCGACGCCTGCCCGCGTGGTCCGCCCCTATAAGGAAGATGAGGGGCTCGATGTCCTTCGTCTCGACGGGTTGCAGCGCGCCAATGCCGGGGTTGGATCGGGCGATTTCGTGCACATCAGCAAGATCGAACCACGCCCGGCCCAGCGGGTTGTGTTCGCGCCTGCACAAAATAATCTGCGACTTCAGGGCAATCCGGAAGCGTTGAAGCGTGTTTTCTTCCAGCGTCCGCTCGCGGCTGGCGACATTGTTGCGACGGCAGGCCAACAGCAGGTTCCGCCAAACGACATGCCCCCGCAGTTGCGCCAGATGCTCGCCGCGCCCGCCTATGCGCTTCAGGAAATCAGGCTGGTGGTGGTGTCCACGACGCCCAAGGGCTACGTCCAGATCGACGCCGATACCGAGATTGACCTGCGCGCCGAATATGAGGAACCCAAGGAGTCCCGGCGCGCCGATGTCACCTATGACGATGTCGGCGGCATGGCTGAAGCGATCGACCAGCTGCGCGAAATGGTGGAGCTGCCCCTGCGCTACCCCGAATTGTTCGAACGGCTGGGCGTCGACCCGCCCAAGGGCGTCCTGCTCCATGGCCCGCCGGGTACGGGCAAGACGCGCCTCGCCCGCGCCGTCGCCAATGAATCGGAGGCTGAGTTCTTCCTGATCAACGGGCCGGAGATCATGGGCTCAGCCTATGGCGAGTCGGAAAAGCAGCTGCGCGAGATATTCGAGGCAGCCACCAAATCCGCGCCATCGATCCTGTTCATCGATGAGATCGATTCGATCGCGCCCAAGCGCGGCAGCGTTACCGGCGAGACGGAAAAGCGGCTGGTTGCCCAATTGCTGACGCTTATGGACGGGCTGGAGCCGCGCACCAATCTGGTCGTGATCGCCGCTACCAACCGGCCCGAAGCGATCGACGAGGCGCTGCGCCGTCCCGGCCGTTTCGACCGCGAAATCATCGTCGGCGTTCCGGACGAGCGTGGGCGGCGGGAGATCATGGGCATCCACACCCGTGGCATGCCGCTCGGCGAGGGTGTCGATCTGGGCGAACTCGCGCGGATGACCTATGGCTTTGTCGGCGCTGATCTGGCGGCGCTCACGCGGGAGGCGGCGATCGAGACGGTGCGCCGTTTCATGCCGCGCCTCAACCTTGAGGAAGGCACCATCCCGCAAGACGTGCTGGAGGAGCTGTCCGTCACGCGCGACGACTTCATGGCGGCGATCAAGCGCGTCCAGCCATCGGCCATGCGCGAGGTGATGGTGCAGGCGCCCAATATCGGCTGGTCCGACATTGGCGGCCTGGATGATGCGCAAATGAGGCTCAAGGAAGGGGTCGAGCTGCCGCTCAAGGACCCCGACGCTTTCCGCCGCATCGGCATCCGGCCTGCCAAGGGCTTCCTCCTCTATGGCCCGCCCGGCACCGGCAAGACGCTGTTGGCCAAGGCCGTGGCACGAGAGGCGCAGGCGAACTTCATCGCGACCAAATCCAGCGATCTGCTGTCCAAATGGTATGGCGAAAGCGAACAGCAGATTGCCCGCCTGTTCGCCCGCGCGCGGCAGGTCGCGCCCACGGTCATCTTCATCGACGAATTGGACAGCCTGGTCCCCGCGCGTGGCGGCGGCCTTGGCGAACCGGCGGTGACGGAGCGGGTGGTGAACACAATCCTCTCCGAGATGGACGGGCTGGAGGAACTGCAATCGGTTGTGGTGATCGGCGCGACCAACCGGCCGACGCTGATCGATCCGGCGCTGTTGCGGCCGGGCCGTTTCGACGAGCTTATCTATGTCCCCGTGCCCGACAAGGCCGGGCGCAGGCGCATCCTGACGATCCATACCGGCAAGATGCCGCTGGGCGAGGATGTCGACCTTGATGATCTGGCGGAACGGACGGAGCGGTTCACTGGCGCGGACCTTGAGGATCTGGTCCGTCGCGCCGGTCTGATCGCGCTGCGCCAATCCCTGTCGGTGGAGCGGGTCGAGCAGGCGCATTTCAATGAGGCGCTTGAGGAAACCCGCGCTTCGGTGACGCCGGAAATGGAGCATGAATATGAAAAGATTCAATCCCAACTTAAGCAGAGCGCCATGCGGGTCGACCCCATCGGCTTTGTAACGCCGGGGATGCTCCGATCCCGTCAATCACAATCTTAACAAGGGCGAGCGATTGCGGATTGAACCCATCCGCAGTCCGCGCGTTCGCTTACCCATGGCCGGGCAATATGCCCGCCAGCATGCAAAGCGGCTTGCCAGACTTGCCGATATTTGCAAGGCCCAGACGTGAAGGCAAACAGGCGAGTATTGATGGCCTCCATTCCCTTGAAGAAAAAAGCAGATCCGGCGTCATTCCTGGGTCAGTGGAGCATGTTTTTCCGCCAGTTCGTGAAGCATCCCGGGATGATCGGTTCCGTGATCCCGTCTTCGGCTGCGCTGGTGGACAGCATGCTGGACCGGGTGGATTGGCAGCGTACGCGCCTGTTCGTGGAATATGGGCCGGGCGTCGGCACCTTCACCCGCCCTATCCTGGAGCGTATGCACCCGGACGCGAAGCTGGTGGCGATCGATCTTAACCTCGACTTCGTCGCATGGCTCGAAGCGCAGATCGACGATCCCCGCCTGCGGGTCGTGCATGGGTCGGCGGCGGACGTACGCCGCTTCATTGTTGAAGCCGGGCATCGGCAGGCTGATTATATCCTCTCGGGTATTCCCTTTTCCACCCTACCGGATGGGGTGGGCGAACTCATCTGCGCGGAAACGCAGCGCGCGCTGCGACCCGGCGGCGAATTTCTGGTCTATCAATATTCGGCATATGTCCGTCGGCTGCTAGCCGGGCAGTTCAACGAGATCGCCGAGCGGGTCGAATGGCGCAACATTCCGCCATGCCGCACCTTCCGCGCGCTGAAGGCGGAAAGTCTGGCGCAGGCCGCCTGAAATATCATCCCATCCCGTTCGCCCTGAGCCTGTTGAAGGGCCTTTCTTCTCTTCAAGGGGGTGTCGGGCTTCAACAAGCTCAACCCGGCATATTGGTTGGATCGAGATAAACTCCGTAATGCTATAGCGGAGCCAAGGCCACCCAGTGCATTTCGTCCTGCGACGCTTTCATGCTAAGGGCGCGGGCGAAAGGCTCGACCAGATGAATGACCTGACCCAGACTCCCGAAATGCTGATTGCCGCGATGGGCGCGCGCGCCCATGCCGCTGCCGTGACGCTGGCCAGCGCAAGTGACGCGCAGAAGATCGACGCCCTGCGCCGTGCCGCGCAGGCGCTTCGGGATCAGGCGCCGCAAATCCTTGCGGCGAACGCGCGCGATGTGGAAAACGCCGCCGCCAATGGCCTCTCGCCAGCCATGCTCGATCGTCTGCGTCTCGATGAAAGCCGCGTGGCGGCAACGGCCGCTGGCGTCGATCAGGTCGCCAGCCTCGACAATCCGCTTGGGCGCATCATCGACAAGCAGGTCCGGCCCAACGGTATGGAACTGTCCCGCGTCCGCGTGCCCTTGGGCGTGATCGGCATCATCTATGAAAGCCGCCCCAATGTGACCGCCGACGCCGCCGCCCTGTGCCTGCGCGCGGGCAACGCCGTGATCCTGCGCGGCGGTAGCGAGGCAAAGGAAAGCAACCGCGCCATCCACGCCGCCATGGCGGAAGGCATCGCCGCTGCGGGCCTGCCTGCCGACGCGGTGCAGTTGGTGCCGACGACGGATCGCGCCGCCGTGGGCGCATTGCTCAAGGCGTCGGACTTCATCGACCTCATCGTCCCGCGCGGAGGCAAGAGCCTTGTCGCGCGCGTGCAGGAAGAAGCTCGCGTGCCCGTGCTCGCGCATCTCGACGGCATCAACCACAGCTATATCGACGGCGCGGCCGATCCGGACATGGCGGCCAAGCTGATCGTCAACGCCAAGATGCGGCGGACGGGCATCTGCGGTGCGACCGAGACGGTGCTGATCGACAAGGCTTTTCCCGCGGCCCCCGCCATCGTGCAGGCGCTGCTCGACGCCAAGTGCGAAGTGCGCGGCGATGAGGCGGTGCAGGCGATGGACGCCCGCGTCATCGCCGCGTCGGACGAGGATTGGGATACAGAATATCTCGACGCGATCGTGTCGGTGCGCTTGGTCGATGGGCTGGGCGAAGCGCTAGCCCATATCGCTGCTCACGCGAGCCATCACACGGACGCGATCATCACCGAAGACGCGGAGAAGGCGGAGCGCTTCCTCAACGCCGTCGACAGCGCGATCGTCATGTGGAACGCCTCCACCCAGTTCGCCGATGGTGGCGAATTCGGGCTGGGCGCGGAGATCGGCATTTCGACCGGGCGGCTGCATGCGCGCGGGCCGGTGGCACTGGAAGGGCTGACGACCTACAAATGGCTGGTGCGCGGGACGGGTCAGACGCGGCCTTGATATAAGGGACCACTTCTCACCGGTCGGGCTGAGCCTGTCGAAGCCCTTCACTTTTCTTCAAAAGAAGTGGAGCCCTTCGACAAGCTCAGGGCGAACGGGGTGAGGCTGGGCATTAGCCCTTCACCACCTCATCAATCGCCTTGAGCTTCTCTAATAACGATCCCATCCACTCCAGCGGCAGCATGACCGGCCCATCCGAAGGCGCTCGATCCGGATCATCATGAGCCTCGGCAAACACCGCCGCAACGCCCGCCGCCACTGCACTGCGCGCCAGAACCGGCGCAAATTCCCGCTGGCCACCCGAAGCTGACCCCAGCCCACCCGGCTGCTGCACCGAATGGGTGGCGTCGAACACCACCGGATAACCAGTTGCCCCCATCACCGGCAGCGACCGCATGTCGCTGACCAGTGTATTGTATCCAAAACTTGCCCCGCGCTCCGTCAGCAATATCCGCTCATTGCCTGTCGAAGCGACCTTCTGCGCCACCGCCGCCACATCCCAGGGAGCAAGGAACTGCCCCTTCTTCACATTCACCACAGCGCCTGTCCGCCCCGCCGCCAGCAAAAGGTCGGTCTGGCGACACAGGAATGCCGGGATTTGCAAAATATCCACCGCCTGCGCCGCCGCGTCCACTTGCCCCGCCTCATGCACATCGGTCAGTATCGGACAGCCCAACTGCGTCTTCACCTCCGCCAGTATCGCCAGCCCCGCATCGATCCCCACACCACGCTGGCCCGACACTGAAGTCCGGTTCGCCTTGTCGAACGAGGATTTGAAGATGAACGGCACGCCTGCCTTTTCCGCCACCTCCGCCAGCTTTTCCGCCATCATCATCGCATGATCGCGGCTCTCAATCTGGCAGGGGCCGGAAATCAGCACGAAGGGTAGGTCGTTGCCGATCGTCACCGACCCGATCGAAACATGGCGTTGCTGTGTCATGCCGTTCACTTCGGCGCTTTCGCAAAACGGCGCAAGAGCTGTCCCCGCCACAGCCCCTTGCCCGGATGATAGTTCCAGCAGAACCAGCCGCACACCAGGCAGGCAAGCAGCGCAGGCAGCGCCATCGGATCGCCATTGTCGCGCATGTGCCGGTAAAAGGCAAAGTCCGCCCGCCACCGGTCCCGCTCGCTGCCGCCGCCATTGATGCCATAGGCATTGTCATGTTTCCGGCAGCCGATGTTTCGGTTGTATTTGCGGTGATCTATGAAATAGCAGTAGTCGCGTTCGGGTGTCGTCATGGCCCGATGTGGAACAGGGGCCATGCAAAAGTTCAAGCGTAAAGTCTTCTACCTTGGCGGTTTCGATCCGCGCGGGGTGCGTTTTTATCACCAACTCTATCGTGAGCAGGCGGAGCGCTATGCGCGCCTCTCCGGCGAGCAGGTGGAGGTAAGCGCGCGCCGGTCAGGCCCGGCCTCCTCCGCCATCTGGACCGTCACCAACCACAGCGCCGGCGTCGAAACCGACTATGAATTCCTCCGCTGGGAGGATTTGGTCGGCAAGGTGTGGATCCGCAATCCGCTGCTTCTCGCATGGCGATCGATCGCTACCTACGCCGCCCACGCCCGCCACATGCAGTTCCTGCGGATGCGAAAGCTGCGGCCCGGCCCGGTCATCACCATCCTCTACCCGCCGCTACTCGCCATCCTGATCCCGCTCGCACTGGCACTGATCCCCGCTTTGCTGCTGTCACTGCTCATGCCCTTCTGGGCGGCGGCGTTGATCGGCATCGGCATCAGCACCCTGCTTTCGGGTCGATTGCTTAACAAACTAATTGTCCCCTGGCTGTTGCGCTTCATGTATTACAACCACAGCGTCGCCGCGCGCGGTCCCGGCGAGGAAATGGATGCCCGCCTCGATCAGTTCGCCGCCCGCATTGCGCAGGAGATCGACGGCCCGTGGGACGAAGTCATCTTCGCATCTCACAGCAACGGCACCATCTACGCCATGAGCGTCCTTCGCCGCATCCTGGACCTGCACGAGGGCAGACCGCTGCCGCACAACTTCACCGCCCTGACGCTGGGCCAAGTCGTCCCCGTCATCGCCCTGCGCAAGGACGCACGCTGGTATCATGCCGACCTGAAAGCGCTGGACGAGGGGCAGTTCCGCCTCGTCGATTTCTCCGCCCCACCTGATGGCGCCGCCTATCACGACGTCCACCCCATCCGCCTTGTGTCGGATCGCTGCGCCGCCCGCGTCGATCTACTCTCGCCGCGCTTCCACCTCTTTTACGATCCGGAAAATTATCACAGCGGCTGGTCGAACAAATATGAAGCGCATTTCGACTATCTGCGCGTCGGCGATCGCCTGTCGCCGGTCGATTATGTCAGCTTGACCGCTGGCCGCCGCACGATCGATCAAGCCATCGCCGCATTCAGAGCCATCCCGTGACCGAACCTTTCACGCCTCCCTATCCACAGCCGCCCCGGACCAAACGCGGCCTGATGAAGCGTTTTCTGCGCGGCTGGCACAGCTGGATCCATGTGCTGTTCGAAAAAAGCTATACGATGAAGCTGGGCGAAATCCGCATGCCCGGCCAGATCATGTATATCGCCAACGAACTGCCGCTGGTGGACAAGGTGCTGCGCGGCGGCACGGCCTTTCCCAAGCACCGCGAACTGGTCCGCAACCTTTCGCCGCTGATCGGCAACAGCGTTTTTTCCGCCAATGGCGAGGATTGGGAAAGCCAGCGCGCCATGGTGAACCCGGCCTTTGCCCATACGGCGCTGCACCGGTCCATGCCGCTGATGGTCGCGGCCGCCGACGATCTGCTCGCGCGCATCGATGCCGCTGACCGCACCAAGCCCGTCGATATCGACCCGATGATGACCCACGTGGCGGCCGACATCATCTTCCGCACGCTCTTTTCCGAAGCTTTGGACGAGCATCGCTCCAACATTATCCACAACGCCTTCGGCAAGTTCCAGCGTTACGCCCACAGCGCATCGATGCTGCGTCTCTATGGCTTCCCCGCGCGCTGGTTCGAAAAGCGATCGCTCAAGCCCGCCAAAGCGATCCACGATGTCTTCCGCCCGATTGTCCAGGCCCGCTATCACGGTTTTCACCAGCGCGGAGAGTCACCGCACAAGGACATCCTCCAATCGCTGATCGAGGCGAAGCATCCCGAAACCGGGGAGCCTTTTACCCTGCAGCAGGTGATGGATCAGGTCTCGACCGTCTTCCTCGCGGGCCATGAAACATCGGCCAGCACCATGACCTGGGCGCTCTACATGCTGGCCGAATGCGCCCATATCCAAGGTGCCGCACGGGCGGAAATATTGGCGCTGGCGGGCAACGCGCCGCTCACCGCCGCGATGCTCAAAGACATGGGACATGTCCGCAACATCTTCCGCGAGACGTTGCGCCTCTATCCCCCCGTCGCCTTCTTCCCGCGCGAAGTGCCTTGCCCGATGCCGATGCGCGACAAGCAATTGGAGGAAGGCGCGATGCTCGTCGTCGCGCCTTGGCTCACGCAGCGTAACAAGGATAATTGGGGCTGCCCGCACAGCTTTGATCCCGACCGCTTCGACGATCCCGCCAATGCCGAGATGGTGAAACAGGCCTGGTTCCCCTTCGGCCGAGGCCCCCGCGTCTGCGTCGGCGCGGGCTTCGCCCAGCAGGAGGTGATGACCGTGATCGCCAGCGTCCTGCGCCGCTATCGCCTGTCCGTGCCGGAAGGGTTCAAACCCGAGCCGATCAGCCGCCTTACGATAAGGCCGAAAACGGGGATGAAGCTGATGTTCGAGGCGATGCGTTGAGCGGTTGAGGCATGATGTTCCCCCTCCCGCAGGCGGGAGGGGGCTAGGGGGTGGGTCAGCGCAACGTCCGTGAGGTCTTCAGCGGCTAACCCAGGAGCTCGCTCCGCTCGCGCCCACCCCTAACCCCTCCCGCCTGCGGGAGGGGAATAAGACTACACCGCAGACCATGGCCTACCCCCTGATCCGCCCCACCATCGCCTGCCCCATCGTCCGCTGCTGCACATAGCGCCTTTTCAACACCACGCTCGCCACCAGCAACGGCACGCCGATCATCACGCAAATCGCTCCCAACATCGGCGGCCACAGCCCGAACAGGCTATGCACATCCAGCGCCGACGGCGTCAGCACCAGCAGATACCCCGCCGTCAGCAGCCACAGCCCCCAGCGCCTCGGCCGCACAGCCACCATGCGCATTTCATGCCGGTGCGCCTTGCGCCCTTCCTTGGTGGACAGATCATGATGCTTCATCGCCTGCCATAAAAGCGGCAAAGCGCCCCTTATGTCCAGCGCAATGGGCTGGCGTCGCCTGCACATTTCCGCTATCGCCTCCCAATCCCCGGGGGACCGCTCACAAGCGGTTGAGAGGCGGCTGATGTGGCTGCGACCCGTTGAACCTGATCCGGATGAGACCGGCGTAGGGAGGGAGGGCTTGTCACAGGCATGTCCGCATCCTCCTTCCGCCCAGCGAAGAAGAGGAGGACGGAGCTGCCATGGACACCATCTCCATCCTCACCCTGCGCCTGTCCGAAGCCATCGGCTTGTACATGATCGTCGTCGGCATCGGCGGCCTCATGGCGCCGTCCCGCTGGCGAGCGATGGTGGATGATCTGGAGCGCTCGCCCGGCCTCGTCATGGCGCTCGGCTTCCCCGTCTTCGTCGTCGGCACGGCTCTCGTCCTCATCCACAGCATCTGGACCGATCTGCTGGCCGTCATCGTCAGCCTGATCGGCTATGTTGCACTGATAGAGGGCGCCCTGCTGCTCGCCATCCCCGCGCCGCTCATCAGGATCGGCCGCTGGTCCCTCAACTTCACCCGCGCCTGGGCAGCCGTCAGCATTGTCCTGGGCATCCTCCTCTTCCTCGCGGGCCTCACCGGCCGCGCAACCGTCATCGCCTGAAAGGAACCACCACCATGGCCGACATTCCCGCCCGCACCGAAATGCGCGTCACCACCGGGCCTATTCGCGGCTCGCGCAAAATCCATGTCGGCCCGCTCAAGGTCGCCATGCGCGAGATCGACCTCGAACCCGGCAGCGGCGAGCCGCCCGTCCGTGTCTACGACACCTCCGGCCCCTACACCGATCCGAACGCGCGCATCGACATCATGGCGGGCCTGCCCACGCTGCGCCGCGACTGGATCGTTGGTCGGGGCGATGTAGAAGAATATGACGCCCGCGCCATCCAGCCCGAGGATAACGGCCTCAAAGGCCCCGACCGCAGCGGCGGCGTCCAGCCTTTCCCCCATGTCGTGAAGCGCCCCCTGCGCGCGAAGCCCGGCATGAACGTCTCCCAGATGCATTATGCCCGGCGCGGCATCATCACGCCGGAGATGGAATATGTCGCCGAGCGCGAGAATCTCGGCCGTGCCCGCCTCGCCGAATATGTGCGCGACGGGCAGGATTGGGGGGCGGAAATCCCCGACTATGTGACGCCGGAGTTCGTCCGCGACGAGGTCGCCCGTGGCCGCGCCATCATCCCCAACAACATCAACCACCCTGAAACCGAGCCGATGGCGATCGGCCGCAATTTCCTGGTGAAGATCAACGCCAATATCGGCAATTCGGCGGTCGCCTCCGATGTGGCGAGCGAAGTCGACAAGCTGGTCTGGTCGATCCGCTGGGGCGCGGACACTGTGATGGACCTCTCCACCGGCCGAAACATCCACGACACGCGCGAGTGGATCATGCGCAACTCGCCGGTCCCGATCGGCACTGTGCCCATTTACCAGGCGCTGGAAAAGGTCGGCGGCATTGCCGAAGAGCTGACCTGGGACATCTTCCGCGACACGCTGATCGAGCAGGCTGAGCAGGGCGTCGATTATTTCACCATCCATGCGGGCGTGCGCCTGCCCTATATCCCCATGACCGCCAAGCGCGTCACCGGCATAGTCTCGCGCGGCGGGTCGATCATGGCGAAATGGTGCCTCGCCCATCACAAGGAAAGCTTCCTCTACGAGCATTTCGACGAGATCACCGAGATCATGAAGGCCTATGACATCGCCTATAGCCTCGGCGATGGCCTGCGCCCCGGTTCGATCGCGGACGCCAATGACGAAGCGCAGTTTGCCGAGCTCTACACGCTGGGCGAACTGACCAAGCGCGCCTGGGAACAGGATGTGCAGGTGATGATCGAGGGGCCGGGCCATGTGCCCATGCACAAGATCAAGCAGAATATGGAAAAGCAGCTTGAGGCTTGCGGCGAGGCGCCTTTCTATACGCTCGGGCCGCTAACCACTGACATCGCGCCGGGCTATGATCATATCACCAGCGGCATCGGCGCTGCGATGATCGGCTGGTACGGCACGGCGATGCTCTGCTACGTCACGCCCAAGGAGCATCTGGGCCTGCCCGACCGCGATGACGTCAAGGTCGGCGTCGTCACCTACAAGCTCGCCGCCCACGCAGCAGACCTTGCCAAGGGCCACCCGGCCGCCAAGGTCCGCGACGATGCGCTGTCCCGCGCCCGCTTCGAATTCCGCTGGCGCGACCAGTTCAACCTGTCGCTCGATCCGGACACGGCGGAGAAATATCACGACCAGACCCTGCCCGCCGAGGGCGCGAAGACTGCGCATTTCTGCTCCATGTGCGGGCCAAAGTTCTGCTCGATGAAGATCACGCAGGAGGTTCGTGACTTCGCAGCGAAGCAGAACCAGCCCGCCGACTCATTCATCGCAGCCGAAGATGCGGAAAAAGGCATGGCCGAAATGAGCGAGACTTTTAAGAACAAGGGGGGCGAGATTTACCTGCCAGCTTCGGAATAATCCAACCAAGCCCATGAAATATCATAGGCTGTAGATGGCGGGCGGGGTTATACCTTCTGATATACCCCGCCATAGCAGTGCGGTCGGTCCGGCCTAGGTGGTAGCCTCCCTCAACCCTGAAAAAGAGGAGGCTAGCCTTGGCTGAGGAACCCACCATTTTGGCTGCGACCGAAGACCGGCGCCGCTTTTTGAAAACCTGCGGTCGCTTCGCTGCGACTGTTCCCCCGGCAATGACGATCATGTTGTCGACCTCCCTGTCGTCACAGGCGATCGCGGCATCGGGCGGCGGCGGTGGCGGCGGCCCCAAGGGCAATAATGGTGTCGGCAACGGCCCCGATCCCCAGCCCCCGGGCAACCCGCCGATCAATGACGGCCCCGGCACCGGCCCGGGCAATCCGGGTAACAAGGGCGGGAAAAAGCACTGAGCGCTGAGGTTCAGCGGATAGATGGCGAATGGGCGGAGCGCCCTGACGGGGCGGAATTGATGCTGCGCCTTACACCCGGGACTTCGATGACCTTCATCGGCGATCAGCCGGTGATCGTTTCGCAGTCCCGGCACGCCATTTATGAACTGAACCAGATAGCAGGCTATATCGGATGCCGCCTTGAGGACGGCGTGTCCCTGTCGCAACTTGCGCAGGAAGTTGCCGACCGGGGCGTCGGTCAGGCCGCGTCCATGCTCGACACGGTACTGGCGGAATGGTCCCACTCCGGGCTGGTCCGCGCCACTGCCCGCCCGCCCGCATCCGCGCCCATCCTGACGCAATCCATATCGCTCGGCGGTCGCGCCCTCATGCTGCGCTATCATGACGAGGCGCTGGTACGGCACGTGGCGCCGCTTTTCGCCCATCTTCAAACGGACGCGGCCCCAGCGCCGTCCTGCACCCTCTATCATCTCTGGCAAAGCAACGGGCTTTGCCTCTTCAGCCGTGATGCGGGCGATGCCTCCGTCCTGCAACTCCATCAGGCCGCCACCCTGGTCAAGGCGCAGATCATCCAGGACATCATCGATGATCCCCGCTGGAACCTGGCGCTGCATGCGGGCTGCGTCAGCCGCAATGGAAAGGCGCTGCTCCTGACCGGGCCTCCGGGGGCGGGGAAGACGACCCTGACCTCGTGGCTGATCGGCAGCGGCTTTGCCTATCATGGCGATGATATCAGCATGCTGGGACCAGACGGCCAAGTGCTGGGCCTTCCCTTTCTGCCAACCGTGAAATCGGGCGCCTGGCCGATGATGGCCGCACGTTACCCGGGGCAACTCCAGCCGCTGATCCATTGGCGGCCCGATGGGCGGCGGGTGCGTTACCTCGCCTTGTCGCGGCCTTCGGGGCAAGCCCCCCTGCCGGTTGGCTGGATATTGAAGCTGCGGCGGACGAAGGGCGCGCCCGCGCGCCTGATCCCGCAACATCCCACGACACTGGTCAAGCATCTGCTCTCCGAAGCCGCCTCATGCAGCGGAGAGGCCAGCCGTCCCGCGATCGACAGCCTGATCCGCGCCGTCGGCGGCGCCCGGACCTGCGAACTGGAATATGACAATCTGGATGAAGCGGCCGCGCTGCTGGGAGCATTTTGTGATCCGGCTTGATCATCTCCATGGCCTGTTGTCCTGCCTGCGCGGCCAAACACCCTCGCATGCCGATTGGCCCCGTATCATTGCCCTCGCCAACAAAACCTTGTGCAGCCCCGCCGTGGCCGCGCGGCTTAGAAAAGCCGGACGCTTTCCCACACTGCCATCGGACGTCGCGACGTTTTTCGCCGAGATGGAAAGACGCAATGGCGACCGTAACGATCGCATCATGGCGCAACTGGACGAAGCCGCCGCGACCATGAACGCGGCCGGTGTGTCGCCGATCCTGCTGAAGGGCACCGCATGGCTGGCCCATGCGCCACCGGACGAACGTGCCGCCCGTATGCTGGCGGACATCGACCTGATGGTGCCCGCCAATCGTTTCCTGCCCATGATCGATCAGCTGCGCGGCATCGGCTACTGCCCTGACACGTCCGATCCCCAACCCGGAGTGCCCGCTGTCCTCTCGCGCCCGCAGGATACGGCGACGATCGACCTTCACTCCGATTATGGCAGCATCAACACGCTCTCCTATAGCTTTGACGATCTCGCGCAAAATGCCGCCCTGCTGGAACTGGCGGGCGGCATAGTCCTGCTGCCATCGCCGGTTGCATGCACCGCGATATTGTTGCTGCATGACCAGTTGAAGGGCAGAGACTATTTGCGCGGCCGGATCGACCTGCGCCACCTGCTGGACATGCAGTCCTTCGCCCGCCGTTTCCAGCAGGATGATTGGGATGAGCTGAACCGGCATTTCCAGTCCGGCTATGCGCGCAACGCGATGCGCACTCAGTTGCTCACGGCGCGCAAGTTGCTCGGCATGGAAGTGCCACGCGCCCTCAGGCGGGGCATCCGCGCGCGGCTTCAATATATACGGCGCCTGGCCCAGTTGCGCTGGCCGGGTCTGGCGCCCTTTCTGACCTTCCTGTCCCTCCTCGATCCCAGTTATATACTCGCCCGCCGCGCCGCCCGAAGGACGCTGCTCGACGGCGAGCCGATCGCGGCCTCCGGACTGCCGCGGCGTGAAAGCCTGGAACGGCTGTTCATCCGCAACGAACTGGGGAAAATATAGGAAAGGCCCTGCCGTCCTTTCACCATTTGGACGTAATCCTTCCGCCACCGCCCCCAGGAACCGTCAATTGGACTAAGAGGGGGGCGCCCTGATCAGAAGGGAGGAGGGCTGCCAATGGGACAAGCCATTTCACGCAGGACATTTTCCTTCGGATCGGCGGCGGCCCTGCTTTCGGCGCAAACCATGGGCCAAGGCCAGGCGGCATCCCCATCCAGCGTAGCCCTGATTGAGGGCGGCATTCCCCGCCCGCTGGTCATACCGGATCAGCCGCAAGATTGCGTCGTCTATGCCGCGCGGGAACTCGCCGCGCATCTCGCGAAGGCCACCGGCACGCTGCCCCAGATCATTCCGGAACACGTAGCGTCGGGGCAAAGCCCGACCGCTGGAATTAGCATCCTTATCGCCGACGTCATTCCGCCGACTCGACCTGCGACTTGAAGCTGAAGTCGGCCAGCATGGCGGCGACCGCGTCCCGCTTGTCCGCCGGCACCCGCACGATGGTGATCGGTGCCTGGTCCGCACCGCGCCGGGTGCTGACACTTCCGGACGTTCCCAGCTTGCCGATGATGTCTTCCGGGACACGTTCCGCTTCGCGATCCTTCAACGCCGGTTTGAAGGTCTTGCCGATGGCGGTCAATGGTAGGGCATCGACGATATGGATCGCCTTGGGCCAGGCTGCGCGTTCGGAGACGAGCCGTTCCGCATGCTGGAGCAGAGCGGCTTCGGTTGCAGCGGCACCGGCGTGGAGCTGGACATAGGCGACGGGCAGTTCGCCCGCATAGGCATCCGGTCGCCCGACCGCGGCCGCAAGCGCGACGGCCGGGTGGCTTTGCAGGGCATCCTCGATGACGACGGGATCGATATTATGACCCGCGCGAATGATGATGTCCTTCGCACGTCCGGTAAGCCACACGTAGCCGCTGGCGTCCTTGCGGCCGAGGTCGCCGGTGTCGAACCACCGCCTTCCGTCACCGCGGTCAATCCAGATGTTCCGATTGTGCGCATTGGACAGATATCCCGCGAACACGTTGCGCCCGGAGATGGCGATTCGGCCGACCTCGTCCGTCGCCGCCTCCCGCACGAACCGGCCATCGGCATCGAATACCAGCACATCCAGTTCCTGAAACGGTATCGACAAGCCGATTGAGCCCGGCTTCCGTTCACCGCCGAGCGGGTTCAGGGCAGAGACGCACGTCCCCTCCGTCAGACCATATCCTTCGACAATGGCGATGCCCGTCGCGGCTTCGAACCGACTAATGAGGTCGGCGGGCATGGGCGCGGCGCCGCAGAAAGCGAACTTGAGGGACGCAAGGTCGCGCCCGACGGTCGACTTCGTCAGCAAGGATGCGAATAGGGTCGGCACGCCGCTGAAGACCGTGACGCGGTGATGCTCGACGATGCTCCAGAAACTGTCGACCACCCCCGGGCCTCGGTATCCCTGCGGCGTACCCAGAAGGACGTGCGCCCCGCTGATGAAGGCGGCAAGGCCGGTCACCATCGCCGCGTTGACATGGAACAGGGGCAGTCCGCAGAAGATGACGGTGCCGGGTGCCATCGCATCGCCGATCGCTTGCGCGCTCATTCAGGCGTTCGCTACCTCGGATCCGTGCGTCCGCCGCGCCAGCTTGGGCAATCCCGTCGTGCCTCCCGTGCAGAAGCAGGACGAGATGTCATCCGAAGAGATTGCGCGGCCGCTGGTGAGACGATCCCCGCGCGTACGTGCGGCCAGCCTGAAAAAGTCGTGGACGACAACCGGACGCGGAACAGGACTTGCCGCCCTGGCAGCCTTGCCGCCCAGAAGCCTGGCACCTATCCGTCGCCATCCGTCGGTATGGCGGGCCGGATCGACGAGGACGAGATGACGGAGATCGGGCGCATTCGCGAGGGCCGCAACCGCCTTCTCGTACAGGTCGGAACCGGGGAACGGGGCGAGCGTCACGAGGATGGACGCGCCCGAAGCAGCAAGCAGAGCGCCGATGGCATCCGCCTCCAGCAGCGGATTGATCGCCACGGCTGTGCCTGCCGCTTCTGCTCCCCACAGGACGAAATGGGTCTCGGGAAGGTTCGGCAGCATGTACGCGACCGAGTCGCCGGGGCCTATACCGCGGCAGGTCTGCGGGCCATCCGGCCGCCTCAATGGTCTTAATCGCCGATCGGTCGCTCACGGGCGAGCCACAAAGCTCATAGCCTTTTTGCATGGCATGCTTTCCCCATATCATTGGCGTTTGGTAGCATCACGTTGTCGTCGGTGATCAGCGGACGAACTCGACCATCTCGAGGCGCCCGCGCAGACCGGCGGGAACGACCTTGTCCGAACGACCCTTGAACTGCGTGAGGCGGCGATCACTCTCCTCCGTGAAGTTAAGTGTCGGCGACGATGGCCTCGGCCAGGCACTCATCCAATGGCGCCTGGTTCAGGGGTGGTCGAACTACCCCTGACCGATCGCTACTCAATGATCCCGCCTGACAAGACTATTCGCTAGCCGTCCTTCTCACCTCTTATCGGTCGGGGTCAGCAGCCCGCGATCCTTGAGCCAGGCATACATTTCATCCGTCCACAGGGCAGTGGCCGCACCTTTCGAGTCCATGCCGAACCCATGGCCACCGATCCCATAGAAATGCGCCTCGACCGGGCGCTTCGCCAACCTCCAGGAGTTCATGAGCCCAAGCTGCCCGCGGGCACCGAGCGGGTCATCCAGAGCCAACCCGATAAATAGGGGCGGCGCGTCAGATGGGACGTCGCACGCCTCCATCGGCCCGTAGAGGTTCCCGACAAAGTCGGGGCGATCGGCCACGTTGTCAGCCAGAGCGACGGTCATCGCCAACTTCCCGCCCGCCGAAAAGCCGAGGAAGCCAATTCGCTTCGGATTTACCCCGAACGTTGCAGCCTTGCTGCGGACAAGTCTCAGAGCAGTCTGACCGTCTGCGAATGCCTCGGGCGGCGTTTCGATATTGATCACGGGTGCGTTGGGGCCGGAGACCTTCTTCAACATCTCCATGGCCATGTCCGTGAACACTTTCGGATCCCGCGGTGTAGGCCGGACGCGGTATTTCAACACGAAAGCCGCGATACCCTTGGACGCAAGCCACCGGGCCACACCATATCCTTCACTGTCTATCGAAAGATAGACGAAAGCACCGCCCGGCGCCACGACCACCGCCGCTCCCGTCGCGATGCCGGCTGGCGGCAGGAAGGGGGTAAGGGTTGCGCGCGACACGTTCCGGACGCCTTGAACACCCCATATATTGCCCCACTGCTCAGTGTTGGGTCCCGAACGACCGTCCAGCGGTATCTCGGGGAGGCGCTTCGCCTCGTTAGAGGCGCTAACCGTGCTGGCCCCCAGGCGGTGCTGATCGGCGGCCGAGGCTGGCCCCCCTACGGCCGACGCAGCCAGCAACATGGCAGTCAGGTTGATAGGCTTCAACTTCATCTCGTGCCTCTCCTCGATGGCGCATTCCGATACCCAATCACCGCCGGATTTGGAAGCAATATTCTATGTATGGAAATGGAAAAATGCAAATTTCGAAATCAATGTTGAAGCAGGTTTAGAGCGCGCTGCGTTTAATCGGACGCAATCGCACGCTGTAGTTTTTTGTTATCGCATCGTTTTAAGCACAAAACCGGTTCCCACTTTTGCGCACGATGCTTTAGCGCCCCGCGCGAAGAGCAACCCCTCCGACTTCAGTCGGGTATCTGCTATGGGCTAGCCCAGCCGTTGCGATGCACGCATCTTGGCGTTCGCGCCGACGTTCATGCGCCACCCCATGGCGCTTCAGCGGCAGCTATGTCCTCTACCGATCAGAGAGCCGGCTCAGACGCTCGAAGAAAAGGATAGATCGTTAGATTTCTGCCGCTGGCACGACCATTTGTGCGATTGCCAAGCCGCGGATAAGCTCGTCTCCAGATTTCACGGTCTGACTTAAGTAGGGGGATGCCCTCGCCTTCAACCACGCAAACAGATGTGGTCTCGTCGCTGACGTCCAGTCCAGCATAGATCGACATCGGTCACCCTCCTGCATTGACGCAGAATTGGACGAAGATTTGCCTCTTGGCAGGGGAAATGAACGGCGTCTCTGACCCACGTTCACAAAAACAACGCCGCCAAACCCCCCGGAACTGCGCTATTTCGCAGGCCCAGCATGCCCGAAGGCAAAAATCGGTTACCTTGTCTGACTGAATGGTGCGGTCGAGAAGACTCGAACTTCCACGGCCTTTCGGCCACAACGACCTCAACGTTGCGCGTCTACCAATTCCGCCACGACCGCACATCTGAAGGGAAACCGGCGGGGCCGGTGCCTTGGTAGGAGGCGGCCCTTAGCAAAGGCCTTGGACCCATGCAACAACCGATCTTCATGTGCGTTTCTTTTGCCGGGTGCTGGCGATGATGCAGGCGAGCGCGGAAGAGGAGAAGGTCGCATGTCCCCCCGTTTCTGGTTGTTCAGCCTGGCGAGCGCTGGGGCCGCGTTGGTCAGCGGGCTAGGCCTTGGCCTCTACGCGACGACTCCGCCACGGCTATCCTTCACCGACGCACAATCCTCCTCCTATTCCACGTCGCCGGTAACGACGGCGCAGGCAGAAAGCAGCCCCAATCTGACCGGGCCTGAGGAGATCAACTGCAAGGGGTGCGGCCCGACCCTCGCGGATCGGCAAATGGCAAGCATGACGGCGGGCTGGAGCGGCTATGACGATCCGGTCGTGCAGCGTTACGAGGCGCAGGATCAGCAAGCCGACGATTGGCAACCGCTTGAAGATGCCCCGCCATCGCCAATGCACCGGCTGCCCGCCAACGTAGAACGGTTCGCGAACGGCGATGATGCACCGCCGCAGCCGACGCAGCTGGCGCAGGGCAATGGCGCGAAATTCGATTCTGCGCCTGCCGTTTCACCCGTTTCCTACTAGGCAAGGCGGCGCAGCCACCCCACGCACGGACTTACCCAATAAAAAGGGGAGGAAAGTCCTCTGCCTTTCCTCCCCTTCATCCTATTCGGCAGCCACCACCTCGGCGCTTGTATCGCTCAAAGGATGGGTCAGCCGATGCACCATTTCCTTGGGGCAAATCTGCCAGAAATGACGCCGCCAGCGATCCCAATCGTCCAGGATCGTGTTCGACCACTTGCTGTCGGTCGTCACCGCATGTTCGGCGATCAAGGCCTTTAGCTGCGCTTCCCAATGGGCGCTTTCCAGGCGCTGCCACACGATATTTTCCGGATTGGCGCGCCGTTCGAAGCTGCCATCTTCGTCCAGGATGAAGGCCATGCCGCCGGTCATCCCCGCGCCGAAGTTCGCGCCCGTCTTGCCCAGAATCACCGCCGTGCCGCCGGTCATATATTCGCAGCCATTGGCACCGCAGCCTTCGACCACCACCTGTGCGCCCGAATTACGGACGGCAAAGCGCTCGCCCGCCTGACCCGCCGCGAACAGCTTGCCGGCCGTCGCGCCGTACAGGACGGTGTTGCCGATGATCGTGTTGTCCTTGCTCGTCAGCGGCGAGGAAACCGTGGTGCGCACGACGATCGTGCCCCCCGACAGGCCCTTGCCCACATAGTCGTTGGCGTCGCCAAAGACCTCCAGCGTGATGCCCTTGCACAGGAACGCGCCCAGCGACTGGCCAGCCGACCCGCGCAGGCGCACGGTCAGATGCCCGTCCGCCAGGGCAGACATGCCGAACCGCTCGGTCACGGCAGCCGACAGCCGCGTACCAACCGCGCGATGCGTGTTGCGCACCGTATAGGTCAGTTGCATCTTCTCGCCACGCTCGAACACCGCCTTGGCATCGCGCATCATCTGCGCGTCCAGGCTGTCAGGCACCTCGTTGCGCCATTGCGTCAGGCTGAAGCGCCGCTGATCGTCAGGCGCATCCACCTTGGCGAGGATGGGGTTCAAGTCGAGGTCGTCGAGATGCTCGGCACCGCGGTTGACCTGCTTCAGCAGCTCCGTGCGCCCGATCACCTCATCCAGGCTTCGATAGCCCAGCCGCGCCAGCACTTCGCGCACTTCCTCCGCGATGAAGGTCATAAGGTTGATGACCTTCTCCGGCGTGCCGGTGAACTTCTCGCGCAGCTTCTCATCCTGCACGCACACGCCCACGGGGCAGGTGTTCGAGTGGCACTGGCGCACCATGATGCAGCCCATGGCTACGAGGCTCAGCGTACCAATGCCGAACTCCTCCGCGCCCAGGATCGCCGCGATCACGATATCGCGGCCGGTCTTCAGGCCGCCGTCCGTGCGCAGCTTCACCCGATGGCGCAAGCCATTGAGCGTTAGCACCTGATTGGCTTCGGAAAGCCCCATTTCCCAAGGCGTGCCCGCATATTTGATCGACGTCTGCGGCGAAGCGCCGGTCCCGCCGACATGGCCCGCGATCAGAATGACGTCCGCATGCGCCTTCGCAACACCAGCGGCAACCGTACCGATGCCCGCCTGACTGACCAGCTTCACGCACACCCGCGCGCGCGGGTTTATCTGCTTGCAGTCGTAGATGAGCTGCGCGAGATCCTCGATCGAGTAGATGTCATGATGCGGCGGCGGCGAGATCAGCGTCACGCCGGGCGTTGAATGGCGCAGCCTGGCGATGAATTCGGTCACCTTGAAGCCGGGCAGCTGACCGCCTTCGCCGGGCTTGGCGCCCTGTGCGACCTTGATCTCGATCTCCTCGGCGCTGCCCAGATATTCGGCATGCACGCCGAAGCGGCCCGACGCGATCTGCTTGATCACGCTGTTGGCATTGTCGCCATTCTCATAGGGCTTGAAGCGGGTTGCATCCTCGCCGCCTTCGCCCGACACGGCCTTCGCGCCGATGCGGTTCATCGCGATGGCCAGCGTTTCATGCGCCTCCGGAGAGAGCGCCCCGAGCGACATGCCCGGCGTCACGAACCGCTTGCGGATTTCGGTTGTCGCCTCGACCTCGTCGATCGGCACGGCTTCACGGGCAAAGTTGAACTCCAGCAGATCGCGCAGATAAACCGGCGGCAAATCCCGCACGCCGCGTGAGAATTGCAGATAGGTCGAATAGCTGTCGGTGCCGACCGCAGTCTGCAACAGATGCATCAGCTGCGCGGAATAAGCATGGCTCTCCCCGCCGTTACGCTGGCGATAGAAGCCGCCGACCGGCAGGCGCACGACCGCGCTGTCATAAGCCGCTTCATGGCGCAGCACCGCATTATGATGCAGCGACGCATAGCCTTCACCGGAAATCTTCGCGGGCATGCCGGGAAACAGGTCGTTCACCAGCGCGCGGGACAGGCCCACCGCCTCGAAATTATAGCCGCCGCGATAGCTGCTGATGACCGCAATGCCCATCTTGGACATGATCTTCAGCAGGCCTTCGTTGATCGCCGTGCGGAACCGTTCAAAACAGGCTTCCAGCGTCAGATCGCCGAACAGGCCGCGCGCATGGCGATCGGCAATGCTGGCCTCGGCAAGATAAGCATTCACCGTGGTCGCGCCGACGCCGATCAGCACCGCGAAATAATGGGTGTCGAGCGCTTCGGCGCAGCGCACGTTGATCGACGCATAGCTGCGCAGCCCCTTGCGGACGAGATGCGTGTGGACCGCTGCCGCCGCCAGCACGCCAGCGATGGCGACCCGATCGGCATTGATATGCTCGTCGGTCAGGAAGATTTCGGTGCGGCCTTCACGCACCGCCTGCTCGGCTTCCTCGCGGATGCGGGCAATTGCAGAGCGCAGCTGCTCCTGCCCGCCTTCCGCCGGGAAGGTGCAGTCGATCTCAGCTACCGCCGGGCCGAAATGCGCCTTCAGCCGCGCCCATTCGGACGAGATCAGCACCGGCGATTCCAGCACCAGCACATGGCTGTTCTGCGCTTCCTGTTCCAATATGTTGTGCAGGTTGGAAAAGCGCGTGCGCAGGCTCATCACATGGCGTTCGCGCAGGGAATCGATCGGCGGGTTGGTGACCTGGCTGAAATTCTGGCGAAAGAAGTGGCTGACCGTGCGGGGCTTGTCGGAAATGACGGCCAGCGGCGTGTCATCGCCCATCGATCCGACCGCTTCCTTCGCATCCTCGACCATGGGGGCCAGGATCAGCTCCATGTCCTCCAGCGTCAGGTTTGCGGCAACTTGACGGCGCGTCAGCTCCGCCTTGTCCCATGCGGGCAGGGCGCTGGCTGTCTGCGGCAGATCACCGACCTTCATGAAGTCCTTGATCAGCTCGGCATAGGGCCGCTCGCCCGCAATCTGGTCCTTGATCGCGCGGTCGTCGTAGATTGCGCCTTCCTGCAGATCGACGGCGATCATCTGACCCGGACCCATGCGGCCCTTCTTGACGATGGTGGTTTCGGGCACGACGACCATGCCGGTTTCCGAACCCACGATCAGCAGATTATCGCCGGTCAGCGTGTAGCGCAGCGGACGCAGCGCGTTGCGATCGACGCCCGCCACGACCCAGCGGCCATCGGTCATCGCCAGCGCGGCCGGACCATCCCACGGCTCCATCACGGAGGCGAGATATTCATACATGTCGACATGGCTCTGCGGCGTTTCGCCCGCCGCCGCCTGCCACGCCTCGGGCACCAGCATCAGCTTGGCGGTCGGCGCATCGCGGCCCGACCGGCAGATCGCCTCGAACACGGCGTCCAGCGCGGCGGTATCCGAGGCGCCAGCGGGGATCACCGGCTTGATGTCCTCGCTATGATCCCCAAAAGCCAGCGACGCCATCTTGATCTCGTGGCTCTTCATCCAGTTCTTGTTGCCGCGGATGGTGTTGATCTCACCATTATGCGCGAGCGTGCGGAACGGCTGGGCCAGCCACCATTGCGGGAAAGTGTTGGTCGAATAGCGCTGGTGGAAAATCGCGACCCGGCTCTCGAACCGCTCATCCCGAAGGTCCGGGTAGAAGACCGACAGCGATTCCGCGAGGAACAGGCCCTTGTAGATGATCGACCGGCACGACAGGCTACAGATGTAGAAATCCTGAATCTGCGCCGCGATCACCTTCTTCTCGATCCGGCGGCGGATGAGGTAGAGGTCCTTTTCGAACTCGATCTGGTCACGCTCCTCCGGCATCGGCCCGGCGATCATGATCTGCTCGATCTCGGGCCGCGTGCGCTGCGCCTTCTCGCCGATGACGGACACATCGACGGGCACCTGCCGCCAGCCATAGATGGTGTAGCCCGCGTCGATGATCTCGCTCTCGACGATCGTGCGGCAGGTCTCCTGCGCGCTCAAATCCGTGCGCGGCAGGAAGATCATGCCGACAGCCAAGCGGTTGGGCAGGGGCTTATGCCCCGAATCGGCAATCGCATCGTCAAAGAAGCGCACCGGCAGATCGACATGGATGCCCGCGCCGTCGCCGGTCTTGCCATCCGCATCCACCGCGCCACGGTGCCACACCGCCTTCAGCGCATCGATCGCCGAAGCGACGACGCGGCGGCTAGCACGGCCGTCCGTCGCGGCGACAAGGCCGACGCCGCAGGCATCGCCTTCCATCTCCGGATGATACATGCCCTCGGCGGCAAGGCGCGCACGCTCTTCGGGGCTCGCCATGAAGTTCATTTGCTCGGTCATCATTCGGTTCCCTTATCGGGTATCACTTGCAGTCTTTCGGCAGCGGAGGTGTCAAGGACGCTTCTGACCGCTCGACGGAATTCGAGGCGGCGGTGGAATTCCTCTCACTACTCGGCGGGGTAGAGATGCCGTTTTCTGGAGGAAGCGATCGTAAAGGCTGTCTTCAAACTCGTTTGTCCGTCGTCCGACATACGATATGATCGCCAAAGGTGGCATCTCGCCACTGGTCAACGCCGACGCGAACTTCGCTCCTGCCGGAGAAGTGACGAATGCTCTGGCATCAGCCATTTCCTGCGACGACATCTTGCCTTCAAAGAGAGTAGCATAGCCCGCTTCGAGTGCGGCATTCCTTAATTGCACATACTCGCTTGCGTTTTGAGCCGCCAAACTTTGAGCCGCTTCCTTGCAGGCTGGCAATACAGGGTCGCAACTGGCTGGTTTATATACGCGGATTGGCCCGACTAATGATTGGAAAAGCGCCTTTTGGGCTTTCTCCGTACTAAGCTGAAGGCGATGGCTGCCCCCCTCCAGCATGGCACGTGCTAATCTCTGTGCCTCTTTCCCGGGAACAGATAGAGTCCCAGCGGAAGGCTGCGCTAGTCCTGCGGCAGGAATGCCGCTGAAACCGATCAAGAGGAGTAGCGTGTATCTCATGCCGCTTGTCTCTCGCCCGCGGCCGCCTTGGCCTTCGCCTTCAGAAAGCGGTGCATATGCTCGGTCACATCTCGCCCATCGCGGATCGCCCAGACCACCAGCGAAGCGCCCCGCACGATGTCGCCCGCAGCGAACACACCGTCCATCGACGTCATCATCGTCTTGTGATCGACACGCAGCGTGCCCCAGCGGGTGACGGACAACTCCTCCGCGCCGAACAACCTGGGCAGATCTTCCGGGTCATAGCCCAGCGCCTTGATGACAAGGTCCGCTTCCAGCGTATGTTCGGTGCCCGGATCGGCCTCGGGCGCGCGGCGTCCCGAAGCGTCGGGCTGGCCCAACCGCATCTTCGTCACCTTGACGCCGGTCACATGTTCCGTGCCTTCAAAAGCGATCGGGGCGGAAAGCCAGACGAACTCGACGCCTTCTTCCTCCGCATTTTGCACTTCACGCTGCGATCCCGGCATATTTTCCCGGTCGCGGCGATAGAGGCACTTCACCGAAGTCGCACCCTGACGCACGGCCGTGCGGACGCAGTCCATCGCCGTGTCGCCGCCGCCGATGACGACCACTTTCTTGCCGTTGGCATGCAGCGAGCCGTCTTCATGCTCCGGCACTGCGTCACCGAACCCGGCCTTGTTGGAAGCGATAAGGAAGTCGAGCGCCTTGACCACGCCCGGCGCGCCGACGCCCGGCGCCTTGATGTCGCGCGGCTTGTAGACGCCGGTCGCGATCAGGATGGCGTCATGGCGGCTGCGCAATTCTTCCATCGACGCATCGCGGCCGACCTCGAAACCTTCATGGAAGGTGATGCCGCCGTCCTTCAGCCGCTGGACCCGGCGCATGACGACGTCCTTCTCCAGCTTGAAGCCGGGAATGCCATAGGTCAGCAGCCCGCCCGCGCGGTCGTGTCGGTCGTAAACATGCACCTCATAACCCGCGACACGCAGATATTCGGCGGTGGTAAGGCCCGCCGGACCCGCGCCGATGACGCCGACCGACTGGCCCAGCGGCTTGCCGGGCACCAGCGGTTCGACCCAGCCTTCCTTCCAGGCCGTGTCGGTGATGAACTTCTCGACACTACCGATCGTGACCGCGCCATGGCCGGAAAACTCAATGACGCAATTGCCCTCGCACAGCCGGTCCTGCGGGCAGATGCGGCCGCAGATTTCCGGCATCGTGCTGGTAAGGTTCGACAGCTCATAGGCCTCGCGCAGCCGTCCCTCGGCCGTCAGGCGCAGCCAGTCGGGGATATGGTTGTGCAGCGGGCAATGCGTAGCGCAATAAGGCACGCCACATTGCGAGCAACGCGCCGCCTGCTCTTCGGCTCTTTCCAGCAGGAAACTGCTGCTGATCTCCAGGAAATCGTCGGCCCGATCATCGGCCGAGCGCTTCTCGGGATAGGCTTGGCCCGTTCCCACGAATTTCAGCATCGGATTGTCAGCCATGGTGAGTCCCTAAATCTGTTCAGGGCTCACATAGCAGAAAAACCGCCAAAGTCACGCGGATTCGACCATAAAGGTCATATGAACTGACCTAAACTGAGACTATTTCCGACACGCTTGATCGAACACGTGATCAGCAAGGCTAATCTAGATCCGATACGGACCTATCTTAACCACAGCCATATGAGCGCCCCCGTCCCGGCGATGATCCGATACCAGGCAAAGGGCACGAAGCCCTGCCGCGAAACCAGGCCCACAAACCAACGAATTACCAGCAGCGCGACGATGAACGACACGACAAAGCCCAAGGCGATGCTGCCCCAGCCCACCGTGGCGGAGGTGACGTCGCTGCCCTTTTTCAGCAGCTCCAGCGTCGATGCGCCCAGCATCGTCGGGATAGCCAGAAAGAAGCTGAACTCCGCCGCCGTCCGCCGCTCGACCCCCAGCGCCAGCGCGCCCATGATCGTCGCGCCCGACCGGCTGACGCCGGGGATCATGGAGATGCACTGGATGAACCCGATGCCGATCACCCGCGCCAACGGGATGTCGGCAATGCCATGAAAGCGGTTCTCCTTCGCCATCCGCTCGATCGCGAGGATGGCGATGCCCCCGATAATCAGCGCCCAGGCGACCACCTGCGGCGCGCCCAGCAGCACCTCGATATAATCATGCATCGCCAGCCCGATCACGACGGACGGGAGGAAAGCGACCAGCAGGTTGCGCAGAAAGCGCCAGCTCATCGGTTCCTTGCGCAGCAGCCCCATCGCCACCGCCCAGAATGTCCGCCAGTACAGCACGACCACCGCCAGGATCGCGCCAAGCTGGATGATGACGTTGAACATCGCCCAGGTCGCCGCGTCATAACCCAGCAACTCGCTCGCCAATATCAGATGCCCGGTGGAGGACACGGGCAGGAACTCGGTCAGCCCCTCGACGATGCCAAGCAGGATGACCGTCAGATAATGGAGGTCCATGGGCGACTCTGGTCCTTGAACTGGAAGGGGAAATCCGCGCGGAACACGGCGGAGGAAAGATCGCGCTTATTGTGCAGATGCGGGACGCGCGCGCAATGCGCGGCAACGCTCATCGCCGCGCCATCCCGTCATTCCATCGACAGTTGGACAGGCGGCGATGGCTCGCGCCCTCAGGTCAGGCCTTGACGCGTCCGGCGAAGCGGCCATGGCGGCGGTAGCGGACCAACCAGCTGTCGGCGATCGCCTCCATCGGCGTGGGTGATACGCCCAACTCAGCAAGCCCCGGCATGCCCGCCGACACGACATTGTCCTTCTGCAACATCGCATATTGATCCCGCGTGATCGGCGCGCCCGGCAGCCAGCCAAAGCTCGCGATGGTCGATGCGATCGGCGCAGGCACCGCGATCAGGCTGCGATTGCGACCAATGGCCTTGGCGATCCAGCTGTTCAGCTCCATCATGCTGAGCTGCCTCGGCCCGCCCAGTTCGAATGTCTTGCCGCCATGCTGGCCGGGGTCCGCCGCCGCACTGACGATCGCCTGCGCGACGTCGGCGACATAGACGGGCTGGAACTTCGTGTCGGCGCCGATGACCGGAACCACCGGCAGGCGGCTGATCAGGTCGGCGAAACGGTTGAGGAATTGATCTTCCGGCCCGAAGATGATGGACGGACGGATGATGGTCGCGGCAGGGAAAGCTGCCCGAACCGCCGCCTCGCCCGCTGCCTTGGACCGACCGTAGGCGGAAGGGCTCTCCGCATCGGCACCAATGGCCGACACATGGACCAGCGCCTTGACCCCGGCTTCCGCCGCAGCCTTCGCCACATTGGCCGCGCCGTCATGAT
The DNA here is from genome assembly GCF_059738765.1 of Sphingobium sp. RC1. Classification (NCBI taxonomy): domain Bacteria; kingdom Pseudomonadati; phylum Pseudomonadota; class Alphaproteobacteria; order Sphingomonadales; family Sphingobiaceae; genus Sphingobium; species Sphingobium sp. RC1. Next base: position 19,572 of record NZ_AP027306.1, on the reverse strand, counting down.
GCGACCCTTCCAGGTCGCCGCTCAGCACGCCCACCAGATTGATGACGATATCGCTGCCCGCAATCGCCCGCGCGACGCTCTGCGCATTCCGGATATCGGCCGCGACAAGTTGCTTCTGTCCCAGCGCGCCCAGAGGCTGGATGCGAAAGGCGCTCGCCAGGTCGCGCTGGGCTATGCGCACCCGGGCGCCGCGCTCCATCAGGGCCTGGGCGACCTGTCGGCCAAGGAAGCCGCCGCCGCCAAACACCGTAACCAGATTGTCCTTCATCACGCGTTCCATGCCTGTCCTGCTTGGGGAAAATGACTTAGCTCCCCTTGCAACAGCCGCCGCCCGCTGACAACAGCCGGGCAGCGGTCCCTGTTCCTTTTTTAACCGATCCAGCCCTGCAAGTCCGCGATCATCCACAGGCCAAGGCATAGGAACAGCAGCGCCGCGCCGATCTGCAACGCGCGCATCGGCACTTTCTTGGCCAGCGCCTCGCCAAACAGCACCGCGGGCACATTGGCGATCATCATGCCCAGCGTCGTGCCAGCCGTCACCGCCAGCACATTGTCGAACTGCGCGCCCAGCGCCACCGTCGCGACCTGCGTCTTGTCGCCCATCTCGACCAGGAAGAAGGCGATCAGCGTCGTCATAAACACGCCCGCCTTGGACGGCGCTTTCAGCGGCTCGTCCTCGTCGAACGTGTCGGGGATCAGCGTCCATCCCGCCATCGCGATGAAGCTGGCCGCCACGGCATAGCGGAACCAGGGCTGCGTCAGCACGCCCGCGATCGAATGACCGACCAGCGCCGCCAGGAAATGATTGGCCATGGTGGCGAACAGGATGCCGAGAATAATCGGCACCGGCTTCCTGAAGCGGGTGGCGAGCAGCATGGCCAGCAACTGCGTCTTGTCGCCCATTTCGGCGAGCGCGACCAATGCGGTAGAGGTGAAGAGAGCGTCCATCGATACCATATCCGGGGCCGGGCGAAGGGTTGAAGACGCAATGCCACCGCCTCTTCCCGCCCGGCCGGACAGAGAAGAGCCGATGCCATTGGTCTCGCCCGATACGGCCGCTCAAGGCGTTCGCCTTGGCTTCCCATATCCCGCATGCCACGGCCTCTCGGCCAAATATGTTGACATACGGCCCGTTCAACCAAGCGAACGGCTGGCTACTCCCCAGATGACCGCCCGCCTTTAGGAGAGATTGGTGGTGTATGCAATGGAGCGAAGGGCAGGGGAGGGCTTCACATCATCGCCGCTCTCAAAAGGCCTCCCAGCCCAGCGAGCGCGGCGACGGTCAGAGCGACCGCCCACGCCGTAACAGTCCGGGGTTTGTCCTGATCTTCCTGCGTTTCCGCGAGGCTGGAGCCCGCCAGCAGCTGGCGATGCGCATAATCCAGAAATTCGTCGAGATTGCTCCACCCGTCGCGATCCGTATCTTCCCAGGCGTCGTTTCTGGTCGCGTCGGTGCCGTTCGCCTTCTCCCATTGGTCGGACATGCCGTCTCCGTCGGAATCCGCATAAGGCGTTCCATCGGCTATCTCGGGAAGGATGCCGGGCTCACGGCGGATCTTGCCGGTTCCCTGCTTCACTTCCTTCACGATCCGTGCGTCCACCGTATCGCGGGGAAAGGCGCCGGCCGTTGTCAGGGCGCGATCATAGGCCTGCCTGGCGTCGATGACCGGGGCGCCGATGGGACATGACGGCGTCTGCACCATCGCCTCGCGCACATAGGGCGGCGGATCCCGTTCGATCATCCCCTCAATGTGGTTACCGGCCTCATATATACGCGCGCGGCCGGTCGAATTCACCGACTGGCGAGCGATGATATATCGCCCGGGCACCATATTGGGTCCGGCCTTGAAATAGTTTCCCACGATATTGACCGGGCTTCCGCCATGCTGTTCCCAAACTTCGACGAAATCGGAACGCGCATTGTAGATCAGGTTGTTGACGACATCGACGCAGGAGCCGGGGAAGAAGTTGACGTCGGGATTCCTGTCGCCGTTATGGGCGCAGATATTGCCGAGGAACGTCAATTTCTGACTGCCTGTGGCATCGCTGCTCAAAAGCGCGCATTTGTCATGCCTGCGCAGACCTTCGGCAAGGATGGAATTGGATATCGTTATATTGTCATTCTGCCCCTGACCGCCGACGGTTTCATCTTCCGACCATGACACGCTGACATGGTCGATGATGACGTTGCTGCTTTTTTCGAAGATGATCCCGCTGTCGGAAGCGCGCGTGTCCCCCCGATTGTCCAGCCGCACCCTTATGTGGCGAATGATGACATCATGCGTATTTTTGGCGACCAAGGGTGTCAGGCCATATCGGCCGCCCGCATGCGTGATCAATATCCCGCCGCCGGGCGCCGTCTGGCCTGCGATGGTGATATAGGGATTGCGGATCACCGGACGCTCGGTCGTCCAGCGGATGATCCCGCCGACCCGGAAAACGCATGTGCGCGGCCCCCGCGCGTCGATACAGGCGCGCAGGGTTCCCGGCCCGCTATCGGCCAGGCTCGTCACCGCTATGATCGCGCCGCCGCGTCCCCCTTGGGTGAACCGACCATAGCCGACCGCTCCGGGAAAGGCCTCCAGGGTCCCGGCCTCGGCGGCAACGGGCATGATCGCCAGCAATAAGGCGACCGCTTTCGGCAGGCCCCAGACGCGCATCGACGGCTCCCCGCCCGCGGGCAAGGGATGCCGCCCTATGTGCCCGGCGGGGACTATTTCCCCGGCCATGCCTGTTTCTCGCGCCGATTTCATGCCCCGATGATCACCAAAGCGCCGCAAATCGAAACAACTATTCCGGACCTATCCGGGGAGTAAAAGCGATCCCCCCAAGGAGTGGCCCTTCTCCGAAATCGCAAGTGTGGACCCAGTGGGGCTCCTGTAGAAAATCGGGATGGATCAAAGCCATGGGAAAGTTTCGTGACCGTCCGCCATGCTCTGCGCGCCATCACGATCAACCTGTCCCGGCCGATGATGTCCACGGCGGCGCTGAACTAAGGGATGGTGGGGGATGGCCTTGGAAATGCACTCTAAGGAACTGCGCGGCGGAACCTACCTCGCGCCGATCTTCATGGCCACCATGCTCGTGGCGCTCGTCCTGCCGATGTTCTTCGATGTCTACCGAACCGTCTATTATGGCACCATGTCCTATGATGACTATTCGCGCTATCTGCTGTGGGTGCTAGGCGAACCGGGCGGAAAGATTCCACCCAGTCCGCACGTCTATCGTATCGGTTCGGTAATCCTCGCCGCACCCTTCTATCAGCTGCCGGTCATCCTGTTTTCGGGGCAGGGCATTCATCACGCGCCCGTCGTGATGCAGCCGGAATATGTAAGGGCCTTGCAGGCGATGTGCGCGGCCAACGCCGCCTATGCGGCGATATCCGCCTGCCTTGTCGGCCTTTATCTCGCCTTCTGGCGCAATGTTTCGCTCGGCTGGGCCTTTTCCGCCACCCTCATCTTCCTGTTGCTGACGCGCTATCTCGGCATGGGCTCCGCCGACGGCGTGGCGACGCTGCCGCTCGTAATCGCGGCCATTGCGATGATAGAGCGCAGGATCGCCATCTTCGCCGCCGCCGTAATTCTCGGGACCATAGTCAATGAGAAAGTGGCGCTGATCGCCTTCTTTGGCGTGAGCCTCCGCATGCTGTTCGTGGTGGACCATCGCCGGACCTATTTCGTCATGGCATGCGTCGCCGCCGTCGCGCTGGCAGCCTATGCGGCGACGGTCCTCACCCTCGCCATGCCCGGTCTCGACAATCAACGGGACCCCGGCACCTATGTTTCGGGGATGATCGGTTCGATCCGCCATCTTTTCGGCCTGAAGGGCGCCTATCAAAATCTGTGGCCAGTGATCGTCGTGATCATCCTGTGGTGGACCGCGATTAGGCAGAGCCGCGACCCCATGGTCTATCTTTGCGACATCGGCGGCGTCATCGCCTTGTTCCTGTTCGCGCTGGCGCTGGACGTCCAATATAATGTCGGCCGGATAGTGATGTTCTCCATGCCGTTGTTTCTGCTGGGCGCTGTGGAGAGCATGGCGCGGTCGCGACTGGGCGCGGCATCGGATACCTCGAACCGTCCGGCGCGTGGTGCGGTAAAATCCTCAGCCCCGATCGCGGCATTTCCCGAACATTCGTAAAGCATCAGCGGCGGCGAAAAGGAAAGGCGATTTATGGCAAAGGCAATGCTCCTCGGACTGGTTCTGGCTAGCGTCTTCCTGTCTGCGGCAGCGCAGTTGATCTTGAAGCTCGGCATGTCGAGTGCGGCGGTGCAAAGCGCTCTGGCCCAGCCGGACCAATCGCTGTTCCGCACGGCGATGGTGATCGCGACCTCGCGTCTGGTCATCCTCGGGCTCAGCTGTTTTGTGCTAAGCGCGCTCATATGGTTGCTGGTTCTGGCGCGCGTCGATCTCTCCACCGCCTACCCCTTCATCGGGCTGGGCCTCGTCATCACGGTGGCGTCGAGCTATTTCATCCTGGGCGAGCCGATATCGACCACCAAGCTTGTCGGCGTTGCGTCCATTGTCTTCGGCGTGGTGCTGATGGGCCTTTCCGTCTCCCCGACGGACAAGCCGGAACAGCTTTCCGGAACACTCGAACAGGCGCCCCGTCTCTGATTCCCGGTGCCCGCGCGGGGCCGATCATCACGCCATTTTCATGAGCAGCGGCTGGAACAGCGCGTCGCCGAACGAACGAAATCGTTCGACCTCCCCTGATGCGCCCCGCGACAGGATCAGCGCGCGCATGTTCAACCGCGCCGCCACGGCCCAATCCCGCTCCACCCGATCACCGATCAGCACCGCACGATCGGGCGCGACGCCCGACAAGCGCAACAGCTTCTCAAGACCTGCCGGGTCGGGCTTGGGACGACCGACGTCGGGGTCAGTGGCCGCGACGATATAGTCGGCGGTCAGGTCCAGCGCCGCAAGCTTCGCAACCGCCGGATAATCCGAAAAGATCGCGATCCGCTTGCCTTCGCGCGCTATCGCCTTGAACAGTTGCTGGATTCCCGGACGGCGGCAGGCGGCCAGCATGGACAGCGGCCGCTCTTCCATCCATTCGGCGACCAGCCTGCGCACCTCATCGGGGGTGCATCCGCGCTCGGCCGCCGGAATGCTGTATTGATCGGCCAGGAAATCCTGCGACCCTTCGGCCAGCGCCTCGCGACAACGGCGAAAGGAACGCAGCGTCAGCAGCGTGTCCAGACTTCGCCGGGCGATGGCGTCCCGCAGCAGTGCCGCCAGCATCCGCGCGCGAAGCCGCCTTTGATCGTAGAGCGTGCCATCCATGTCGAAGATGACGAGGTCGATCGCGCTCCAATCGATCGGGATGGACTGCGCCGCCATGCCGCGCCCGATCAGCCGACCTTGATGAGATAGGGCTGCGAAAGCGAACTCAGCCACGGCAGGTCGACGAAGGTGGCGACCACCACCGCCAGCACGGCAAGGCCGGTCGCGGCCAGCAGGCGGCGCGAACGGAACAGCCGTTCCGGCCGCTGCGCCACCGATCCCTGCCGCAATGCCAGCCACATATAGATGGCGAACAGCCCCCCGATGAAGGGAAATGCGATGATATATTCAAGGCGGTATTTGATCAGGAACACCGCGATGAAAAAGGCCGACAGCATCGCGTAGAGGAAGCAGGATACGGTGAGGTTCTCACTCGAATAGCTGCGGAACGACTTGCGATAGCGGTGCAGCATCTCGACGCCCTGATCCGCGACGACATCGCGATACTCGCTCAGCCGCTTGGCGCCCATCAGGAACGCGCCGCCTGCCCAATAGGCGATGAAAAGGCTGGCCGGGGGCAGGGCGGTCGGGTCCACCATGGCCCAGCCGAGCAACAGGCGGATCGGATTGTTCACCGACTCGCTGATGACATCCAGATAGACCTTGTCCTTCGTCCGGATCGGCTCGACATTATAGGTGATGCCCGACAGCCCGAACGCCACCGAAGCGACGAAGAACAGCTGCCCCAGCTGGTAGCCGAGCAACAGCCCGAGCAGCAGCAATGCCAGATATTCAGCATAGACCAGCGTCGGCGAAAGCGCCTGATGAACCGCCGTGCGCTGCGACTTGACCGGATGAAAGGCGTCAAAGTCCCGATCCAGCCACTCGTTGATCACATAATTGGCCGACGCGATCAGGATGGCGCTTGCAAACCCCAATAGCAGGCGATCGATCGACAGATGCGCCGCGCCATGGTGGACAGCATAGGCCAGCACAATGCCGGGGATGATAAAGACATGCTTCGTCATATGGTCGAAGCGCGCGATCGAAAGATAATCGCGCAGCGACGCCTGGGATGTAATGGCGCCACGGGCGGCGGCGTCAGACTGGTTGATCATCACTTACTGCTCCTTCGGGGCATGCAGATAAGCTCATCCCGTTCGCGGCATTGGGCGGCGAAACGGGCGTTACTTGCTGTCCATTATCGTCCACGATGTTGCCGATATTATTGCCATAGGGACCTGGGTCAGGCCAGTGGCGCCCCCGGTTCAAAGGGGGCAGAAGCGCGACGCATTTGGATACGGATCAGAGGCATTCTGCCCCGAAAGAGCTTTGACCCATATGGCAATTCCGGGCGGCAGGATGACCGACCCCCCGGTTCCGCAAGTGGGCGATCGCGGCGCAATCCGGATCTGCGGCGAGCCGTCAAGCGGGCGTTGACCGCAGGGCACATTCCTGTGGGCTTATCAATCCATCATGAACGATAGCAAAGGCGCCTAATCGCGCTGGACAGCTTGCTCCACCCTCGTCAGCCGGTGGCGGCCACCTGTTCACGATAACCGGAACCGATAGCCCCGGCCGACAAGCCTCACTCCGCCGCGTCGGCTAACGCCTCGGGCAATGCCCGTACAGCCTCGGGCGAAGCAGGCTCGCGCACCAGCGCTTCGACCGGCTCCAGCGCCTCCAACTCGCGCCCCCCCGTCTCGATGTTCAGGTCGCGCAGCTTTCGCCCGGTCACCAGCACCCGCCCCTCGAAGCTGCCAACGAAGCTGTTATAATCGCTCACCGCTCCGGTCAGGCGATTGCCGAGCTTCTTGAGCGACCCCGCCGCCCCCGCCAAGCGCTCGTACAATTCCTTGCCCAGCGCGCCGATCCGCTTGGCTTCGTCGGCCATCTTCTCCTGCCGCCACACTGCCGCCACGGTGCGCGCGATAGCGATGAGGTTGGTCGGCGTCGCCAGCAGCACCCGCTTGCCAAAGGCGTGATCCCAAAGCTGCGGATCATGCTCCAGCGCCGCCGACAGGAAATGCTCGCCGGGCACGAACATGATGACATAGTCCGGCGCTTCGTCGAACTGGTCGGCATAGCTTTTCCGCCCCAGCGTCTCGACATGCGCGCGCATGGCGGCGGCATGGGCGGACAGCAGCCGCTTGCGCTCCTCCTCGCCATCCGCGCCATAGGCATCCTGATAGGCGTTGAGCGACACCTTCGCATCGATCACCAGCGCCCGGCCGCCGGGGATGCGCACGATCGCGTCCGGCCGCAACCGCCCATCCTCACCCTCGACGCTCACCTCGGTGCGGAAATCGACATGTTCGGACAGCCCGCACGTTTCCAACACATTGCGCAACTGCTGTTCGCCCCAGCGGCCCCGCGCCTTAGGCGCGTGACGCAACGAATCAACCAGCCGCTGCGCCTCCGCGCGCACGGCTTCCTGCCCCGACTTCATCGATTCGATCTCGCCGCGCAATATGCCGTAAGCTTCGGTGCGCTGCTGCTCGATCTGGCTGATCTTCTGGTCGTAGCGCTGGATCGTCTCATTGACCGGATGCAGCAACTGTTTGAGCTGCGCCTCGCTCTTCTCATGCGCCTGCGCCAGCCGCTGGTCTGCGCGCTCCAGGAAATGGCTCTGCGCCTGATGCAGCAGCTTGCCGCCAATCTCACTGAACTGCGCCGACAACTGCTCCTTCGCATCCTTCAGCGCGACGATCTGCGCCTCGAAAGCCTCGGCCCGTGCCTGCGTGTCGGATTGCAACGCCGCCAGTTCCCGCTCGGCAAGGCCCCGCGCCGCCCGCTCATCCTCCAGCCGCTGCGCCAGCACGCCCGCCTGCGCTGCCCGCTCCTGCGCCACGACAAGTTCCTGCAAGGCGCCGTTACGCTGCGCTTCCGCCTGCGCCAGCTTCGCAACAAGCTCGGCCTTTTCCGCCACCAGCGGCGCCACCGCCTTGCCACGCAACAGCCAGCCCAGCGCCAGCCCTGCGATCAGGGCGGCCAGACTGAGGATGATGGCAAGGCTGTCCATTAATGATCCCCCGGTGGAACGAAAGGTGAACTTAGCGACCGCCGCGTGGCGCCGCAAGCGCTAGTTGCGGCTCACCCGAGCATAAGGCGAAAACGGCCAAGCCGCGCGACCGCCTCATCGATCACCGCATCGCTCTTGGAAAAGCAAAGCCGCACCAGATGCGTGACCGCCGCATCGGGATAAAATGCCGATATCGGAATGGCCGCCACGCCCGCTTCCTCGATGATCCGCTCGCAAAAGCCGACATCGTCCAGTCCAATTCCGGAAGCAGCCAGATCGACCGTCACAAACCAGGTGCCCGCACTCGCCTGCACATCATAGCCGACCAGCCGCAATCCCTCGACCAGCCGATCGCGCGACGCCTGATAGCCCGCCCGCATGTCCGCAAACCACGCTTCCGGCTTGGCCAGCCCCTCTACCACCGCCCATTGCAGATTGGGCGGGCTGGTAAAGGTCAGAAACTGATGCGCTCGCCCCAACAGCCTCGCCACCGGCGCCGCCGCGCACATCCAGCCGATCTTCCAGCCGGTGACCGAAAAGATCTTGCCCGCCGATCCGATCTTCACCGTCCGCTCGGCCATGCCGGGAAACCGCATCAACGGTTGATGGACGCGGCCATCGAACGTCACATGCTCCCACACCTCGTCGCAAATGGCGATCAGGTCATGCTCCACGCAAAAGGCCGCCAGCATTGCCAACGCCGCCTCGTCCATCACGCTGCCGCTGGGGTTGAGCGGATTGTTGAGGACCAGCAGGCGCGTGCGTGGACCCACCGCCGCCTCCAGCGCCGCCCGCGTCACCCGCCAGTCAGGCGGCGTCAGCCTGATCACCCGCGCCACCCCGCCCGCGCGCTCCACCAAAGGCAGATAGGCGTCGTAAAGCGGCGCCAGCAACAGCACCTCGTCCCCCGGCTGCACCAGCGCGAACAGGCTGGCGGCGATCGCCTCGGTCGCGCCGGATGTCACGATCACCTCGTCCGCTTCCAGCGCCAGCCCCTGATGCCGCCCATAATGTGCGGCCACCGCCGCCCGCAATTCGGGCAGGCCGCCGCTCGGCGGATATTGGTTGGATCGGGTCATCAGCGCGTCGGCGGCGGCGCGCAAAATATCCTCCGGCCCCTGCGCGTCGGGAAAGCCCTGGCCGAGGTTGATCGCACCCGTTTCCCGCGCGCGGGCCGACATTTTCTCGAAGATCGTGGCGGGCATGTCCCGATAGACGGGATGGCCAAGAGGCACGCTGGTCATGGCGCGAGACTATCGCGCGCAACTGTCGGAGTATAGCGCCAGCAAAGGCCTTAGCGGACGCTGGCGTTTGCAGGCGTGCCACCACTCCCTCTCCCCTTCAGGGGTCGATGAGAGGCGCGTGACTCTCATCGAGGCCGGGGAGAGGGGAGCAACGCTGCCCGTATACTCTCCCTCTCCCGCCATCGCTTCGCTCGGCACCTCGGCCAGAGTCACGTGCCTCTGGCCGACCCCTGAAGGGGAGAGGGGAAGTCCATCAATCACTCACGGCACCTTGGGGCGCCGAATAAACCGGATGACCGTCCCCCGGACGGTCATTTGGTCCGGTTTATTCCCATTCGATCGTGCCCGGCGGCTTCGACGTAAAGTCATAGCATACCCGGTTTATGCCCTTGACCTCATTGATGATCCGCGTCGCCACCCGGCTGAGGAAGGCTGCGTCGAACGGATAGATGTCCGCCGTCATGCCATCGGTCGATGTCACCGCCCGCAGCGCGCAGACGCTGTCATAGGTCCGATGGTCGCCCATCACGCCCACAGTGCGCACCGGCAGCAGCACGGCAAAGGCCTGCCAGATCGCGTCGTACAGCCCAGCGTTGCGGATCTCCTCCAGATAGACGGCGTCCGCCTTGCGCAAAATGTCGCAACGCTCCTTGGTCACTTCGCCGGGAATGCGGATGGCGAGGCCGGGGCCAGGGAAGGGGTGGCGGCCGACAAAAATCTCCGGCAGCCCCAGTTCGCGGCCCAGCGCGCGCACCTCATCCTTGAACAGTTCGCGCAGCGGCTCGACCAGCTTCATGTTCATGCGGTCGGGCAGACCGCCGACATTGTGATGGCTCTTGATCGTGACCGAAGGCCCGCCGGTGAAACTCACGGACTCAATCACGTCGGGATAGAGCGTCCCTTGCGCCAGGAAAGCCGCGCCGCCGATCTTCTTCGCCTCATCCTCGAATACGTCGATGAAGGTCTTGCCGATGAACTTGCGCTTGGCCTCCGGGTCGGTGACGCCCTCCAGCCCCTTCATGAACAGCGTTTCCGCGTTCACATGAACCAGCGGAATATTATAGCTGCCCCGGAACAGGGACACCACCTGCTCCGCCTCGCCGCTGCGCATCAGGCCATGATCGACGAAGACGCAGGTCAGCTGGTCGCCGATCGCCTCATGGATCAGCACGGCGGCCACCGCGCTATCAACGCCGCCCGACAGGCCGCAGATCACCTTGCCATCGCCCACCTGCTCGCGAATCTCGGCGATCTTGGTCGCGCGGAATTCCGCCATCGTCCAGTCGCCCTTCAGGCCGCACACATGGCGCGCGAAATTGGCGATCAGCTTGCCGCCATCGGGCGTATGCACGACTTCCGGGTGGAATTGGGTGGCGTAAAAGCGCTTTTCCTCATTCGCCGTCATGGCAAAGGGCGCGCCCTCGCTCACCGCCACGACTTCAAAGCCGGGCGCGAGCTGCGTCACCTTGTCGCCATGGCTCATCCACACCTGATGCCGTTCGCCTTCGGCCCACAGGCCGTCGAACAACGCGCAACGCTTCTTGATTTCGATGAAGGCCCGGCCGAACTCGCCGCTTTCCCCGCCTTCGACATTGCCGCCCATCTGCTGCATCATCGTCTGCTGGCCATAGCAGATGCCCAGGATCGGGATGCCCGCATCGAAGAAAGCCTGCGGTGCGCGCGGGCTGTCTTCCCACATCACCGACGAAGGGCCGCCCGACAGGATGATGCCCTTGGGCTTCATCCGCTGGAAAGCAGCATCGGCGCTGTTGAAGGGGGCGATCTCCGAATAGACGCCAGCCTCGCGCACGCGGCGCGCGATCAACTGCGTCACTTGGCTGCCGAAGTCCACGATAAGGATGGAATCCTGAAGGGGCAGCGTCATCGAATCGCCTTTATGAGCCGAGAGAAATGGGATGGGGCGCGGTTAGTGCGCTTGGCCTCGCTTGTCCAGCGAAGGGACGTCCTGCGCCCGCCCCGCCGCCCATCCCAGCAACGCCGCGCCAGCCAGAACCGCTCCGGCGATCAGGAACGGGCTGCCGATGAAGGGCAACACCGGCCGCTCGCCGACCGACAAGCTATAGACAGCGCCAAAGAAAATGGGCGAGAGAACTCCGGCGATCGACCCAACGCTGTTGTTCGCGCCCTGCAACTGCCCTTGCTCAGACTCCGAAACGCGTTGCGTCATCAGCGACTGGATCGTGGGCATGGCGAGGCCCCACAGCGCATTGGGGAACACGGCCGCGATGAACAACGCTTCCGTGGACGCCAGGCCCATCGCCGCCAACCCCAGCGCGCCAAAGGAAAGCCCGATAATCATCGTCCGCCGGTCGCCCAGCCGCTTGGCCATTGGCCCGACGATCAGGCCCTGCACGCTCATGTCCAGCACCCCGACCAGCGCGAACAATGTGCCGACCTGCCAAGGCCCCCAGCCATAGCGGTCGCCCGCGTAGAGCACGAACACCGCCGAAAACAGGTGATGAGCGAAATGGAGCAGGAAGTTGACGGTGGCGAGGCTCGACAGCTCCGGATGCGACCGTAACAGCTTCAGCGCGCCGAACGGATTGGCCCGCTTCCACGAAAAGGCCATCCGCTTTTCCGGCGCCAGCGACTCGGGCAGAACGATCAGGCCATAGAGGAAGGCGAGAGCGGAAAAGCCCGCCGCCGCCCAGAATGGCGCCCGCACCGAAATCTCGCCCAGCATGCCGCCCAGCAGCGGCCCGGCGACGAACCCGCCACTGAACGCCGCACCGATCAGCCCATAGCCTCGCGCGCGTTTCTCCGGCGGCATGATGTCGGCCATATAGGCAAAGGTCGACGTGAAGCTCGACGACGTAACCCCGGCCAATATCCGCCCCAGCGCCAGCCACCACAGATTGGGCGCGAGCGCCATCAGCAGGAAGTCGAGGGCCAGCCCAGCGACGGAAATCAGGATCACCGGCCGCCGCCCGAAGCGGTCCGACAGCGATCCAATGATCGGCGAACACAGGAACTGCATCACCGCCCACAGCGCGACGAGCAGGCCGTTCCACAAGCCCGTGCCCGTTGTCGATCCGGTCAGCTCCTCGATCAGCTGCGGCACGACCGGAATGACGATCCCCATCGACATGACGTCGAGCATCGCCGTCAGGAGGATGAACGCAATGGCGGCGGTACGGGGCGGGACGGGCGGCGGGGACATGATGGCTCCTCGCGCTGCGAGGGCCTTAAGCCTTCAAAAGCAGATGACATCACCTGCTCAGCGCATGCATTAGATCGGGGACGCTCCTGACGCGGCTCGGTTCAATCACGCCATGACGAAGCCTGACCCCTAGCGACTTTATGGCCTGAAAAAAAGAGGTTCGCTCCCGCCCCGGCTATCGCGCCGCCGGGTTGCGGGGGAACTGGAGATTGGCGATCCGGCCATTCTGCACCGAGCAGGTGAAATGGAGTGTCCGGCTGTCCTCGGACCGCCAGCTGGAACGGGCATCGATGTCACCCTCGACCTGATAGTTTCCGCGCGTCTCCACCGGCTCCTGCACCTGCCGTACCTCGGCAAAGCCGCCGTCCCGTTCTGCCTCGTCACGGGCCGCGACCGCGCATTCGGTGATCGCTTCCTCGCGTTCCCGGTCGATCCGCGCGTCTTCAGCCCGCTCGCCCGGACGGGCATAATCTTGATTGCGCGGAGGGGAACCGGCCTGCTCGTCTACCCTGCCCGTCACATCGGAAAAATCATCGTCGGCCCGCTGCTGCGTCTGCGGCTGGCTGCCCTGCTCCTCGCCGCCGGTCACATCGTCATCCGCATAAGGATCATCCTGCGCCTGCCGGTCGCTCGCGCTAGGATAGCCGTAATCCGGTTGTGTCTGTGCGTGGACCATGCCGCCGGGCACCAGCGCCACCACGCCCAGCATCGCTCCTGTCATCCAACCCGCCTTGCCGGTCATCCCATCACTCCTTGTCAGCTGCGGAACGTGTCTAGGCTTGACCGGCTGTCGCACGGCTGAACGTGGCTGGGGCATCGTCGAGGCGGAGGTGAGCACCGCAAAAACAAAACAGGCCGCAGCTCCATCGAGCCGCAGCCTGTTTTGTTCATCCGGCCGCCCCTAAGGAGCGCGCCTTGCCCTTGATCAGGCCGCTTCCAGCTCGTCCGCGTCAGCGTTCTGGACCGGACCTGAATCCTTGCCCTTCGCATCGACGTCGCGGTCGACCAGCTCGATGATCGAGATCGGCGCAGCGTCCGAAGCGCGGATACCGGCCTTGATCACGCGAGTGTAGCCGCCGTTGCGATCCTTGTAACGCTCGGCCAGAACTTCGAACAGCTTGGTCAGCTGCGTGTCGTCCTGCAGGCGCGAATGCGCCAGACGGCGGTTCGACAGGCCACCCTTCTTGGCGAGGGTGATCAGCTTTTCGACGTAGGGACGCAGTTCCTTCGCCTTGGGCGTGGTCGTCAGGATCTGCTCATGCTTGATGAGCGAAGCGGCGAGGTTGCGGAGCAGCGAGTTACGATGCCCGGTGCTGCGCTGCAGCTTACGATGACCAACCTTGTGACGCATGATATCTTCCTTCGTTCGTTAAGAGCCCGTGTGAGGTAGCTCAGACCAGGCACAGTCGAGGTCGTGCCCATTCACCTTGATGTCGTCATCCCAGCGAATGCTGGGATCTCATGCCTCCAGGTCGCCCGTAGCGGCCTGAGGCCCCAGCCTGCGCTGGGGCGACGGGTCGGATTTAGCCCAGCAGCTCCTGTTCGAGCTTCTTGGCCATTTCCTCGATATTTTCCGGCGGCCAGCCGGGGATATCCATGCCCAGACGCAGGCCCATGGACGACAGCACTTCCTTGATTTCGTTCAGCGACTTGCGGCCGAAATTGGGGGTGCGCAGCATCTCGGCTTCGGTCTTCTGGACCAGATCGCCGATATAGATGATGTTGTCGTTCTTGAGGCAGTTTGCGCTGCGAACCGACAGTTCCAGTTCGTCCACCTTCTTGAGCAGGTAGCGGTTGATCTGGTTCGTGTCGCTCTCGCCCTCGGCAGCAGCAGCCGCAGCGGTGCCAGCAGCCGGAGCGGCCACGGGCAGCGCGTCTTCGAAGTGAACGAACAGCTGCAACTGGTCCTGCAGGATGCGGGCAGCATAGGCCACCGCGTCTTCCGGCGTGACGGTGCCATCGGTTTCGATGGTCAGCGACAGCTTGTCATAATCCAGTTCCTGGCCGACGCGGGTATTGTCCACCTTGTAGGCCACCTGACGCACCGGCGAGTAGAGCGCGTCGATCGGGATCAGGCCGATCGGCGCGTCGGCCGGACGGTTGGCGACGGCGGGGACATAGCCCTTGCCGATGTCAGCCGTCAGTTCCATGTTCAGCGTCGCACCCTGGTCCAGATGGCAGATCACCAGATCGGGGTTCATCACTTCGATGTCGCCCACGGTGGTGATGTCACCGGCGCGTACTTCGCCCGGGCCAGTCGCGGACAGCTGCAGGCGGCGGGGGCCGTCGCCTTCCATGCGGAGCGCAACCTGCTTGATGTTGAGGACGATGTCCGTCACATCTTCACGCACGCCGGCCAGCGACGAGAATTCGTGGAGCACGTTCTCGATCTTGATCGAGGTGACCGCCGCGCCCTGGAGCGAGGACAGAAGAACCCGGCGCAGCGCGTTGCCAAGCGTCAGGCCGAAACCGCGCTCCAGCGGTTCGGCAACGAAAGTCGCCTTCCGCTTGCCGTCGCCCGCTGCCTTGATCTCAAGGCTGTTGGGCTTCTTCAATTCCTGCCAGTTCTTCATGTTGACAGTCATGTATTTCCCCTGGGGATAGGCCGGAACGTTTGAAATCCTGAACCCGACAGGACCGCTCGGCGATGTAGATGGGTTAGCGGGCGGCGCGTCCGCCGCCCGGAAAACTCAAGCGCAGCGGTTAGACGCGGCGGCGCTTGGAAGGACGCACGCCATTATGCGGAATCGGCGTCACGTCGCGGATCGAGGTGATGTGGAAACCGACGGCCTGCAAAGCGCGCAGAGCCGATTCACGGCCCGAACCCGGACCCTTCACTTCGACCTCCAGGGTGCGTACGCCATGTTCGGCGGCCTTGCGGCCCGCGTCTTCGGCGCAAACCTGCGCGGCGTACGGGGTCGACTTGCGGCTGCCCTTGAAGCCCATCATGCCGGCCGAGGACCAGCTGATCGCATTGCCCTGGGCATCGGTGATGGTGACCATCGTGTTGTTGAAGCTGGCGTTGACGTGCGCGACGCCGGCCGAGATGTTCTTGCGCTCGCGCCGCTTAATGCGCTGGGGTTCGCGTGCCATGTTGCTCTATCCTACTGAAATCGTTGAAAGCGGAAGTCACCGGAGGGCCATGCCGGAAGGCTGACCCTCAACGATTACTTCTTCTTGCCGGCAATCGGCTTCGCCTTGCCCTTGCGAGTGCGCGCATTGGTGTGCGTGCGCTGGCCGCGAACCGGCAGGCCCTTGCGATGACGCAGGCCGCGATAGCAGGCCAGATCCATCAGGCGCTTGATGTTCATCGCGGTTTCACGACGCAGGTCACCTTCAACGGTGAGGTCGGCGTCAATGGCTTCGCGGATCTGCAGGACTTCGGCGTCCGACAGGTCCTGAACGCGGCGGCTGTGATCGATGCCCAGCTTGTCGGCGAGGTCGACGGCGGTCTTGCGGCCGATGCCGTGGATGTAGGTGAGCGCGATGATCACGCGCTTGTTGGTCGGGATGTTAACACCCGCAATACGTGCCATGGTAATCTGTACTCCTGCTCCACGGGGCGGTTGGCGCCACCCCATCTCAAAGCGTCCGGGCCGAGCCCTAGAAGGACTTCGGCCGATTCGATAGCCCCCGAGACGCAAAAAAGACGGCCAGTGCCATGCACTGCCGCTCACCAGCGTGTCCGGGATGCGTCCGCCCCTAGCGATTCGGCGGGAAACTGTCAATCGGCGAGGGGTGTTTGGGACTGCGTTCTAGAGATGGCACATTCCTGCTCCGTCTCCCACAGGCGGGAGGGGCCGGGGGTGTGCCAGCGCAACGTCGATACGATATCGCAACCCGCCAGCCCAAAAAATCCTTTTCCGGTTGAACCCGGTCTGCCCCCTCGGGCATTGAGTGGCGCATGCGCATATTCCCCGCCTCCGCCATCCTCGCGTCCCTGCTCCTCCTCCCCGCCTGCGTCGGCGCCCCAGAAGCGCCCCCGCCGCCAGCTCCGCGCCCGGCGCCCGCTCCCTCGGCAAAGCCATCTCTGCCCGCTCCCGGGCCGGTCGAATGGCAATATCGTCCCGCGGCGCCCGGCAACTGGAGCTACCGCGCGGAAGGATCGGGATCCGTCGCGACCTTCGCCAGCCCCGCGTCCGCCACGCTGCTATCCTTGCGATGCGATCCCGCCGCAGGACGGATCAGTCTTCTGCGCGTCGGGGCAGGGCAGGGGAACGTCACGCTCCGCACCAGCTATGGCGCGGTCAGCTGGCCCGCCACGCCGAACGGCTCGGGAACCCTCGCAGTCCGCGCCGCCAGCGACACAGTGCTGGATCAGATTGCCTACAGCCGTGGCCATTTCGCCGTGGAAGTGCAGGGGCTCGAAACCCTGATCCTGCCCGCCTGGGCAGAGGTCGGCCGGGTCATCGAGGACTGCCGCCGCTAAAGGGGCGGTTTCCGGCCACTTGCCGCATATCTTGTGGGGGGGATCGCTTGAAAAGCACCAGATCGGCTTTTCAAGCGGACGCGCCATTATGATTCGAAAAAAGAATTTTACAAGTCTTGATCATGCTTCCTGTCTGATTCACAGTCTGTTTCGTGGCCAGGTCAAAAACGGTTTTCCAGGGCGGGCTGCGCGGGCTTTAACAAGCGAAAGGAGGTGATCCGATGTCTCATGGTTCAGCAGTGAGGTCGGTCAAGTCCATTCGGGAAACGCGCCGCTGAGCGACGTCATAACGTCGGTTTTTACAGACATTGAAACAGCCTCTGCCGCGACAAGTCGCGAACGGGCTTCCTTTGTCTGGAAAGATAGCGCGATCAACGTTTCCGTTTGGCGGCACTTCCGGCCGCTGTGACCATGTCAATGATGGGCCGCTGGGACTTATCTACCCAGCGGCCCCTCTCATTTTTGTGGGGTTTGAGCGCAAACCGATATGGGGCTGAAGTGCAACCCAGTTCCCTCTCTCCTTTAGGGGAGAGGGTTAGGGAGAGGGGCTGCAACGCCTGATCCGAAGCGCAATCCCCTCCTACCGCTCCGCCCCCTTGACCTTCCCCCATGTCCGCGCTGCGGTATATCCAAGATACCCAGTACCAAACAGCGCATAGAGCGGCTCAGGCAGCGCTTCGAAATAGCCCCGCATTGCCCGGACGATCGCCGCCGCGCCCTCCGGCCACATAGCCCCGATCAGCCCCACCGGCACCGACCACAGCAGCAGAGCGTACATGACGTATAGAAAGGCTGGCCGCGCCCGCAGCGTCCAGCGATCGGCGCGCCGCCTCCGATTGCCCGCAGTCGCCCTGTTTCTAACCAACACGGTTCGCCAACCAGCCGTAGAGGAAGGCTTCGTTGGCGGGCCTGCTCTCCGCCAGCGCCAGATAACGTTCCCCTTGCAGGGCCTCCACCGCCTTCAACAGCACCTTCTCCCCCGCTTTCCCCCGCAGCGCCATAAATGCGCTCAGCGCCGCCAAAGTCTTGGCGCCGATCGTGCGATCGACCTTCAGGTCGGGATAGTCCTTCTGATTGCGATTAAGCGCGTTGAGCGCCCGTTGCAGGAAGCCGGTGGCCGTGCCCGGCCCCATATTCACTGCGCTGTCGAACAATTCGGCGGCGATGTCCGGCGTGGCCTCCGCGACAAAGGCATAGCCCGGCCGTTCCCAATAAAGCCTTCGGTAGATCGTCTCGGCCAGCGTCCGCGGCAATTTCCGCATGTCGCCCGCATAGCCATTGGCCCGCGCGACGGCCTGGGTGATTCCGAAATTCGTAGGCCCGCCCCGATCCGCCGGATGATGGCTAAAACCGCCCTCGCGCGCGATCACCTCGTCAATCAGTGCCGAAATATCCATGAACCCGCCTCCCTCGTCGAATGAGGCAGGGCATTTATCCCATTTGGTTAGCTGTAGGACAGCAATATTTCGCCTCTGGCGCAAAAATAGGAAAAATAGGATTTTAGGGGAGGGGAAGGGCGGTTCCGCAAAAACGCGTTCTTCTCACCACTTCCTTCATGAATTTGGTCGGGACGAGAGGATTCGAACCTCCGACCCCCACACCCCCAGTGTGATGCGCTACCAGGCTGCGCTACGTCCCGACCGGAGCGGCGGCACATAGAAGCATGTTTGAGAACATGCAAGCGTTTCGGCGCGCGCTTTTTGCCGCTTTCCTCCTTCCCTAATCATGTTGCCTCCCTATCCCGATCTGTGTTAGCCGCGCGCCTTTGATCCGCAGGCATTTGCCTGTCTGCGGCTGGACAAGAGATAAGGCGAAAGTCCCACCATGTTCATTACCCCAGCCTTTGCCCAGACCGCGGGCGAACAGTCGTCCGGTGCCTCCATGCTGGTGCAGATGGCGCCGCTCGTCCTCATCTTCGTCGTCTTCTATTTCCTTCTGATCCGTCCCCAGCAGAAGCGGATGAAGGACCATAAGGCGAAGATTGGCGCGGTTAAAAAGGGCGATCAGGTCGTGACCGGCGGGGGTCTTGTCGGCAAGGTAGCCCGCGTCGATGAATTCTACGTCGATGTCGAACTGGCACCGGGCATGAAGGTGAAGGCGGTCAAATCGACGCTCACTGATGTCATCGATCCGGCGACCGCCAAGCCTGCGAACGACTGATCGGCCGATGCTGAACTTCTCGCGCTGGACTATCGCAGCGATCCTGCTGCCCCTGCTGATCGGCATCACCTGCGCCATTCCCAGCTTCCTGCCGGACTCTGCGGTTCAGCGGCTGCCTGGGTTCATGCAGACCCGGGTGAACCTTGGCCTTGACCTTTCCGGCGGTAGCCATCTTCTGCTCGAAGCATCGACGCAGGACGTGGCTAAGCAGCGTCTCACGAACATGGAGGAGCAGGTCCGCACCGAGCTTCGGCGCGGCAGCCCGCGCATCTCGGTTGGTGATATTTCCAGCCGCGATGGGAAGCTC